>NZ_JBQEDL010000009.1:41157-129081 GCF_052106715.1 Gordonia sp. (in: high G+C Gram-positive bacteria) | reverse complement strand
TCCACCGAGCCGCCGCCTGCCGCCGCACACGCGATCGGCACGGGCTGTGGTTCGTTGGTGAGCGCGGTGACGCCGAGGGACTGTGCGAGCCGGCGCGCCGGATCGATCGTCAAGACGGCCACCTTGCGGCCGTTCTCGGCGGCGTGCAACGCCATCGACGCGGCCGTCGTGGTCTTTCCGACGCCGCCGGACCCGCAGCAGATCACCACGCGGGTGTTCGGGTCGGCGAGCACCGCACCCATCTTCAGCTCGGGCATCAGACCCCTGCTTTCTTCAACACGTCGACGAGTTCGTACAGGCCGCCCAGGTCGATGCCGTTCTCGACGGACGGGAGTTCGATCTGTGGCGCCTCGACATCGTCGAGTTCGGCCCGAGCCACGTGCTGCGCCTGGGTCCGCGATGCGTAGTCGACCGCTTCGGTCAACAGCCCGGACAGGTCGTCGTCGGTGACGGCGACCCCGGCCTCGCTCAGCGAGGCGCGCACCGTATCGCTGTCGATCCGGCCCTCGGCGATCGAGTCGAGCTGACCGTCGGGGAGGTACGCGGGGTCGACGCGGTTGACGAAGATCGCGCCGATGTTCAGGTCCTTGGCCCGCAGCTCTTCGACGGCTTCGATCGTCTCCTGGATCGGCATCGCCTCGAGCAGTGTGCACAAGTGGATCATCGTGTCCGGGGAGTGGAGGAGCTTGGCGACGCCGTCGCTCTGCTTGCGGATCGGCCCGGTCTTGGTGAGGTCGCGCATCGCCGATGTCACGTCGAGGAAGTTGCCGATGCGTCCGGTCGGGGGAGAGTCGACGACGATCGAGTCGTAGAGACGGTGGCCCTTCTTGTCGAGGGCGATGACTCGCTCCTTGACCTTGCCGGTGATCACAACGTCGCGCAGCCCGGGGGCGACGGTCGTGACGAAGTCGATCGCGCCGACGCGTTTGATGGCGCGGCCGGCGAACCCGAGGTTGTAGAACATGTCGAGATACTCGAGCAGCGCGTGCTCGATCTCGAGTGGAAGCGCCCACACCGATCCGCCGCCTTCGAGGGTGGCGACCTGGGTGTCGACCGGCGGCAGCGGGTGGGTGTCGAAAAGCTGCGCGATGCCTTGGCGCTCCTCGCATTCCACGAGTAGGACTCGCTGGCCGCGGGACGCCAACGTCAACGCGAGCGCTGCGGCGACCGTCGTCTTACCGGTGCCGCCTTTGCCGGACACGAAATGCAGCCGCGCTTGGCGGGCCTGATCGGACCACTGGCTCGTGGGACCGTCCGTCACATGTTTCTCGACCACGTCGTTCACCTTATCGGCCCTGCCGACGGGACTGTTCGTTAACCGATAAGGTGAGCGACATGACAGCACCGACATCCTGGGAGTACGCAACCGTTCCGCTGCTCACGCACGCGACCAAACAGATCCTCGACCAGTGGGGATCGGACGGCTGGGAGCTCGTCACCGTCCTGCCCGGCCCGACCGGTGAACAACACGTGGCGTACCTGAAGCGTCCGAAAGGCTGATGACGATGAGTGGACAGTGGACCGCTCGCCTCACCGAACTCGGCATCACTCTGCCCGACGTGGTTGCCCCCGTCGGCAGCTATACGCCTGCGCTCCGCGTCGGCGACATGGTCTACACCTCGGGACAGCTGCCGGTGGTCGACGGAGCACTCCAAGCGGTCGGCAAGGTCTCCGAGGGCGCCGAAGGCGTCGTCCGGCCGGATGAAGCGAGCGCCGCGGCGCGGCAGTGCGCGTTGAACGCGTTGGCTGCAGTGCACGCCGAAGTCGGCATCGACTCGGTGGTCCGTGTGGTCAAGGTAGTCGGCTTTGTCGCCTCGGCGAACGGGTTCACCGGCCAGCCCGCGGTGATCAACGGGGCGTCGGACCTGATCGGCGAGATCTTCGGCGACGCAGGTGTGCACGCACGGTCGGCCGTCGGCGTGGCGGAACTCCCGTTGGGCGCTCCTGTCGAAGTCGAGCTGGTCGTTCAGGTCGGGTGATCCGGCGATGACCGACCCCGATCTCGTCCACCCCGCCTATGGCCGGGCTCGACAGGTGAGTCCGTTCGCGTGGGTCGTCCTGTGCGAGAACCCCGGCATGATGACGCTCGAGGGAACCAATACGTGGATCCTTCGGGCGCCAGGGGCGGAGCGGTCCGTGGTCGTCGACCCTGGACCTCGGAAGAACCGCACGCATCTGAAGAACGTCCTCGATGCGGCGGGCGAGGTGGAGTTGACGCTCTTCACTCATCGCCACGACGACCACGTCGGTGCGCTCAAGCGGTTTCGGAAGATGACCGGGGCGCCGACGCGCGCGTACTCGTCGGACTACTCGTTCGACGCACCACGATTGACCGACCGGGAAGTGATCGAAGCGGCGGGCGTGCGCATCACGGTGGTGCACACACCGGGTCACACTCTGGATTCGACGAGCTTTCTCGTCGAATGCGACGGACAGCATGCGATCCTCACCGGCGACACCGTCCTGGGTTCGGGGACGACGGTCCTCGACCCGCAGGACGGGGCGCTGGGCGACTACTTCCACTCACTCAATCGGCTGATCGTCGACGCCTCCGATGCGCCGATGCTGCCCGGGCACGGCCCAGACCACCCCGAGCTCGGCCCCGTTGCACGCTTCTACAAGCAGCACCGCGAAGAGCGCCTCGACCAGATCCGTGCAGCGCTCGACGACCTCGGTAAGACCGCGCACGAGGCGAAGCCGATGACGGTCGTCAAGACCGTTTACGCGGACGTCGACGAGAAACTGTGGCCGGCCGCAAAGATGAGCGTCAAGACGCAGCTGAAGTATCTGCGGACCCTGTAACCCGTAACCCCGGAACGCTGTAACCCTTGACACCGGCTGAAAAGACCTCAGTCCGAGAGGCTGCACCACGCTCGTGTGCTAACTCTCGGACTGAGGTCTTTGTTCAGATGTGGCGGAGCGGAGCCGGAAGTCAGCGTGCTCGACGGGCGAGACGCTCCGAGTCGGCGATGAGGACGCTCTTGCCCTCGAGCCTCAACCAACCGCGCTGAGCGAAGTCGGCCAGTGCCTTGTTCACGGTCTCTCGTGATGCGCCGACGAGCTGCGCGATCTCTTCCTGCGTCAGGTCGTGGGTGACGCGAAGTGCGCCGCCCTCCTGTGTGCCGAAGCGCTGGGCGAGCTGAAGAAGCTGCTTGGCGACACGGCCCGGGACGTCGGTGAAGATGAGGTCCGCGAGGTTGTTGTTGGTCCGTCGCAGACGACGTGCGAGAACACGCAGCAGCTGCTCGGCGATCTCCGGGCGGTCCTTGATCCACTTCTTAAGCGCGTCGCGGTCCATCGTGACGGCGCGAACTTCGGTGACGGTCGTGGCCGACGACGTGCGCGGCCCCGGATCGAAGATGGAGAGTTCGCCGAACATGTCGGACGGACCCATGATGGTCAGCAAGTTTTCGCGGCCGTCCGGCGAACGCCGACCCAGCTTGACCTTTCCGGAGAGGATGATGAACAACCGGTCGCCCGGTTCCCCCTCGTGGAAGATCACATGACCGCGAGGGAACTCGGCCGGCTGCAACTCTTTTGCGAGTGCCGCTACAGCCGTGGGCTCAACCCCCTGGAAAATGCCTGCCCTGGCGAGTACTTCTTCCACCTAAAGAACCTCTCTTGTTCCGAACGCACGTTCAGTGATCGACACTACTTGCCTGAAAGCATAGTTGTTGAATTGATCACGTGTGCGCCAGGCATTCACAGTGGTGTGCAATGTCTGAATTAAGAATGTATCAACTGGCCCGGTTTCGGGCGTCCGAATCGGCCGGGATCACCGGCTGACCGGTCTCGTCGTTGTTTCGACGCTGGCGGAGTTCGTCCAGTGCGGCCGGAAGACCGTCTTTAGCGAGGTTGTTGACGTCGGTCTCGTCGGCGGTGTCGAGGAACTCCTCCACGTGAGCTCGCCCGACCGAAAGTCGGTCGAGACCGTTCTGCACCTTCTCCATGGCGAGTGCGAACAGCATCAGCACCGGGGGGAACAGAAGTACGGCCAGTCCTTGCATGGTTCCCCAGTCAACACCAACGGTCGCCTCGGGGGAAACCCGGAGCGCGGCCGTCACCGAGTTGTGACCACATCGACGCTCGCGGCCCGCGTCGGAGCCGCTGGGCCGAACGACCGCTAACCTGGATTGTTGTGAGCAGCCGCAAACCGGAGACCCGCTTGGGCCTGGTCCGACGAGCACGTCGGATGAACAGGACCCTGCACGTGGCGTTTCCGCACGTGTACTGCGAACTCGACTTCACGACGCCGCTCGAACTGTCGGTCGCAACGATCCTGTCTGCGCAGTGCACCGACGTCCGCGTCAACCAGGTGACGCCTGCCCTGTTCGCGCGCTACCCGGATGCGTTCGCCTATGCGAGCGCGGACCGCACCGAGCTCGAGCAGATGATCCGTTCCACCGGCTTCTATCGGAACAAGGCGAGCTCGATCATGGGGTTGGGGCAGGCGCTCGTCGAACGGTTCGACGGTGAGGTGCCCGGCACTCTCAAGGAGCTCGTGACTCTGCCTGGTTTCGGCCGCAAGACGGCGAACGTCGTGCTGGGCAACGCCTTCGGCGTTCCCGGAATCACCGTCGACACGCACTTCGGACGGCTCGTCCGGCGATGGAACTGGACTGACGAGACCGACCCGGTCAAGGTCGAGCGCGTCGTGGGTGAGCTCATCGAACGCAAGGAATGGACCGACCTCTCGCATCGCATCATCTTTCACGGACGTCGTGTCTGCCACGCCCGGAAGCCTGCGTGCGGCGTGTGCGTGCTCGCCAAGGACTGTCCGTCGTACGGCGAGGGTCCGCTCGATCCGTTGACGGCCGCAGCGCTGGTGAAGGGGCCCGAGACCGAACACCTGCTCGAACTGGCGGGAGTGGGCCGATGAGCCGCCTGAACGGCGCGAAGAAGGCGCTGGCCCAACCGGGGATGCGCGCGATGATCGCGTTCGTCATCGTCGTGGTCGCACTCGTCGCGGCGCTCTGGCCACGGGGCGGCGATGAGCCGTCTGCGCCGCAGACCGGACCGCAGGCTCCGGCATCCGGGGTGACCGATGCGGGCGCATCGGCGGACGAGATTGCGCAGGCACGATCGGCTGCGGCCCTCTCCGCGTGCCCGAGCGGAGCCGGGCCTGCCGCCGGTGTCCTCACCGGGGTATTCGCGCCCTGTATGGCCGACGGGCGCACGATCGATCTCGGACGGGTTACCGCCGGTAAGCCGCTCGTGATCAACATGTGGGCGGTGTGGTGCCTGCCGTGCCGCCGGGAACTCCCCCTGTTCGACGAGCTCGCGGCCGCGGCGGGCGACCAGCTGAACGTCTTGGCGGTCCACGCCAAGGAAGGTGCCGAGAAGGAGTTCTTCGTGCTCAAGTTCCTGCAAGAGCTCAATGCGCACCTGCCGGTCGTGACCGATCCGCGGGGTGACATCGCGAAAGCCGTCGCCGCACCGCGCGTGTTCCCGTCGACCGTGATGATCCGCGCCGACGGCACTGTCGCCGCCGTTCTGCCACGTGTCTTCGACACCTATCACGAGCTCACTGCTGCTGTCCGTGACGATCTCGGCGTCGACGTGGGGGAGGCATCGTGAGTCGACGGGAATCGACGATCCTAGTACCACGCTCCGCCGTGCCCGAATGGATGCGGGCCATCACCGACGACGTGTCCGCCGTCAACGAGAAGGTGCTCGCCCGTGGCGGTGACCGGGCACGGATCGCGGAGGACTTCGTCGCGACCCGCTCCGCGGCCGTGCTCGTCCTTTTCGGCGGGTCGTTCGCCGCCGTCGACGACCACCCCGGCGGAGTTCCGGCCGACGCCGACGTGCTGCTCACCGAGCGCGCGTCGACACTACGCACCCACGGCGGACAGATTGCGTTCCCCGGTGGGGCCCGTGATCCCGGCGACCAATACCCGGTCGGGACCGCGCTGCGCGAAGCGTGGGAGGAGACCGGGGTGAGGGCCGACGGGGTCGACGTTCTCGCTGCACTACCGAGGTTCCCGGTCCCGTCTGGCTTCGAGGTGACGCCGGTGCTCGCACACTGGTCGCGGCCCACCGAAGTGCGTGTGGTCGACGAAGGTGAGACGGCGCGGGTGACCCGCGTGAATCTGCGTGAGCTGCTGAGCCCGGAACACCGGCTGCAGGTCAGTCGAGAGGTCCCGGGCATGCCGGCCTATCAGGGGCCGGCGTTCGTCTACGACGGCATGCTGATCTGGGGGTTCACCGGCGGGCTGCTCGCCGCGATCGCCGAGACCGCGGGCTGGGATGTGCCGTGGGACCGCGACGACGTCCGGCCGCTCGAGGAGATGATCGCGCAGACCGGTGGACGCCAGGTGTCCGGTTTCGCCGCGGAGCCGCCCCGGTGAGCGGGGCCGTCTGGGTCGACCTCGGCATCCTCGTGGTCGCGCTCCTGGCCGCGTTGAGTGGGTATCGGCAGGGCGCTGCGGCGTCTGCGCTCGCGTTCGTGGGAGTCGTCATCGGTGCAGTCGCCGGCGTCCTGTTGGCTCCGGTCGTGATCGAACGGTTCGACGACCAGCGCCTGCGGCTCGTCGTCGGCGTGATGCTGATCATCGCGCTGATCGTGATCGGCGAGTTGTCTGGCATGGTCTTGGGCCGCGCAGCGCGCAGCGGTATCCACTCGCCGACACTGCGACGGGTGGACAGCGGTGTCGGCTCGGTGCTGCAGGTCATTGCGATCCTGGTGGCCGTGTGGCTGTTGTCGGTCCCGCTTCGAAGCTCCGAACAGGCCCGGATCTCCGATGCGGTCGAAGGCTCGAAAATCGTCCAGGGCGTGGACGCAGCCGCTCCGCAGTGGATGCGGAACCTGCCGAACGAGTTGACCGACCTCATCGACTCCTCCGGCATCAAAGAGGTCATCGGGCCGTACGGGCAGACGCGCGTCGCCAACGTCGATGCTCCCGACGCAGCACTGGCAGACCTTCCCGTCGTCCAGCAGGTACAGCCGAGCGTCCTCAAGATCAACGGGGTGGCGCGCAGCTGCGGGCAGTCGTTGGAAGGCAGCGGGTTCGTGGTGTCGCCCGAACGCGTCATGACCAACGCTCACGTCGTGGCCGGTACGGATTCTCTCAGCGTCGAGACCGGCGACGGCGGGCAACTCGACGCGAACGTGGTCTGGTTCAACTCGCGCAACGATATCGCCGTCCTCGACGTGCCCGGTCTGCAGGCGCCTGCCCTCGACTTCGCGACCGAGACCGGTGCCACCGGCGACGACGCGATCGTCCTCGGCTACCCGCAGAACGGGCCGTTCACCATCACGCCGGTACGGATCCGTAACACCGTCCAATTGAGCGGTCCCGACATCTACCAGCGCGCCAAGCAGGTGTCGCGTGAGGTCTACACCGTGCGCGGGGAAATCCGGTCCGGCAACTCGGGCGGTCCGATGATCGATCGTGACGGCAATGTGTTCGGCGTGGTGTTCGGGGCGTCCGAGGATCCTGCGGACAACACTGGCTTCGTCCTGACCGCTGAGCAGGTCCAGCGCGACCTCGCCCAGTCGGAGAGGCGATCGGGATCGTCGTCCGTGGACACTCAGCGCTGCGTCTCCACCCATTGAGCCGAGAAGGCGGCCAGACGGTCAGCCGCCGGTTTGTCCGGCGAGGTGCTCGAGTACTGCGGCGTTGACCTCGTCTGGCGTCTCCTGGTGCAGGAAATGGCCGGCGCTCGGGATCGACCGGTAGGTGAATTCGCGCGCCCAGTGCTCGCTGTCGAGCATCAGCGAGTCGAGGATGTATTCGTCCTCTCGTCCGCGGAGGGCGAGGATCGGGTGATCGAGGCGCTTGTCCATCACCTCCATGAAACGCCAGCCGTCTGGCCGGAACTGCGAGCGGAACGCCCAGCGACGGTATTCGAGGCTGCAATGGGCGACGCCGGGGATCTGGATTGCGAGCCGGTTGCGTTCGACGGCCTCGTCGAAGTCGGCGCTCTGGCGCCAGAGTCGGCCGGACCGAGTGCGGAAGTACTCGTCGACGAACGCACCGTTGCGGCGCGTGAGACGTCGTTCGCCGATTCGGGGGAGTTGGTTGTGCAGGAAGGGAGCGAGGAACGACGAGCGTTCCTCGGCATTGAACAGGACGCCCTGGCGCAGCGCACGCGGATGCGGTGAGGACAGGACGACGACGCGGTCGATGGCGCGCGGGTGCAGGGTCGCAGTGGCCCAACAGACGAGCCCGCCATCGGCGTGACCCACCAGGGACGCCGACGAATGCCCGAGGGCACGGATCAGCGCATGAGTGTCACCTGCCAGCGTCCAGCCGTCATAGCCGCGCGGCGGTTTGTCGGAGTCGCCGTAGCCGCGTAGATCGACGGCGACGGCGCGGTATCCGGCGGCAGTCAACGCGGGGAGTTGGTGGCGCCACGTCCACCAGAACTCGCCGAAACCGTGCAGCAGAAGGACCAGTGGCCGGTCGGCGATGGACCGGTCGCTTTCGACCGCGTGGAAACGCAGGCCGCCTGCACGCACGTCGAAGTGCTGCCACGGCCCGTCGAATCGGACTTGAGTGGGGTCCGGCGGCGTCGTGTTCACACTCGTCGGTGTCTCGAACTCATCGGGGCAGAGTCGTCAGCGACTCATCGGATCGTTCGCAGGCGGGATCTGCGGGTGCGCGACGCCGCCGGTCGGCGACTTCTCCCGCCCCGGCACCACGCTGCTTATCTCCGACAGCGACTCGATGGTCTTCTCCGGTTTACGTAGCTTTCGGAACAGGACGTACCCGATGATGATCGCCACGATCGACACGACCAGCAGGATCAGGAAGACGATGCCGAACGCGGCCCACGTCGGCAGCCACAGGTCGAGCAGGAAGCCGAGGAACACGAAGAAGAACAAGCTCGCGTAGAGCAGTAGGACGGCGGCGCCGACGATGAGTCCGGTGCCTGCCCCTGCCTTCTTCGCCTCCTTGACGAGTTCGGCCTTGGCGAGCGCGACCTCTGCCCGGAGCAGCGTCGACACATTGGCCGACGCATCCTTGACGAGGTTGCCGATCGTTGGTTCGCCGTCCTTGCCGAGGTTGGCATCCGACATCGGAATCGACGGGACGCGCGGAGCGTCGGCGGGCTGCGGAGGCCAGGTGTCCTGTTTGCCGCTCACGAGTTCTCCCTTGCTGAACGTTGGTCGGGCTTCATGTTGCCATGCCGACGGTTTCGTACCGACGCCCACACGCGGTTGGAGCGTCCCGGAAGTGAATCAGGCTGCGGGCGCAACGCGCCCGCAGCCGACTACTGCGCCCGCTGAGACCGGATCGCTTCGAAGACCGATGGGTCGACGAGGGTCGAGGTGTCGCCGAGTTCGCGACCTTCGGCGATGTCTTTGAGGAGTCGGCGCATGATCTTGCCGGAGCGCGTCTTAGGCAGCTCGGGCACGATGTTGATCTCGCGCGGCTTGGCGATCGGGGAGATGTCGACGGCCACGTGCTGGCGCAGTTCGGCGACGAGGTCGTCGCCCGCCGACGCATGCTCCATGAGGATCACGAACGCGACGATGCCCTGACCGGTGGTCTCGTCTGCGGCGCCGATCACCGCGGCTTCGGCGACGGCGGCGTGCGCGACGAGGGCCGACTCGACCTCCGACGTCGAGATGCGGTGCCCGGACACGTTCATCACGTCGTCGACGCGCCCCAGCACCCAGAGAGCGTGGTCGTCGTCGAAGCGGGCGCCGTCGCCCGCGAAGTACCAACCCTGCTCGGCGAACCGCGACCAGTATGTCTCCTTGAAGCGCTCCGGGTCGCCCCAGATGCCACGCAGCATGCCCGGCCACGGACGGTCCAGAACGAGGTAGCCCTGTTCCCCGTCGGGCGTCGGTGTGCCCTTGTCATCGACGATCGCCGCGCTGATCCCGGGGAGCGGCCGCATCGCCGAACCCGGCTTGGTCGCGGTGACTCCGGGCAGGGGCGAGATCATGATTCCGCCCGTCTCGGTCTGCCACCAGGTGTCGACGATCGGGCAGCGGCCGCCGCCGATGACCTCGTGATACCAGCGCCACGCCTCCGGGTTGATCGGCTCGCCCACGCTTCCCAGCAGCCGCAGCGACGACAGGTCGTGGGCGTCGGGGATCTCGCGTCCCCATTTCATGAACGTGCGGATCAACGTCGGCGCAATGTAATAGGTGGTGACGCCGTACTTCTCGATGATCTGGAAATGGCGGTTCTCGTCGGGCGAGTTCGGGGTGCCCTCGTAGATCACCTCGGTCGCGCCGTTCGAGAGAGGTCCGTACACGAGGTAGGAGTGGCCGGTGACCCAGCCGATGTCCGCGCCGCACCAGAAGACGTCGCGGCCCTCCTTGTGATCGAACACGTTGTGGAAGGTGTAGGCGGCCTGTGTCAGGTAGCCGCCCGACGAGTGGACGATGCCCTTCGGCTTGCCCGTGGTGCCCGAGGTGTACAGCAGGAACAGCGGATGCTCGGAGTCGAACGACTCCGCCTCGTGGACGGGGGACTGCTCGGCGACGGTGTCCTCCCACCACACGTCGCGGTCCTGCACCCAGTTCAGGTCCGGGTCGTGGTTGGTGCGGCGGACGACGATGACCTTCTCGACCGACTTCGCGGCGTCGTCGCCGGTGCCGAGAGCTTCGTCGACGGCCTCCTTGAGCGGGGCGGGCTTGCCGCGGCGGAACTGGCCGTCGGTGGTGATGACGACCTTGGCTTCGGCGTCGTCGACGCGCGAGCGCAGCGCTGCCGCGGAGAATCCGGCGAACACCACCGAGTGGGTCAGGCCGAGTCGGGCGCACGCGAGCATCGAGACGACGGCCTCGGGGACCATCGGCATGTAGATCGCGACGCGATCGCCTGCGACCAGTCCGATCGACGAGAGGTAGTTCGCTGCACGCGAGACCTCGTCTTTGAGCTGGCTGTAGGTGATGTCGCGCCTGTCGTCGATCGGTTCGCCCACCCAGTGGATGGCGACTCGATCACCCTTGCCTGCGTCGACGTGTCGGTCGACGCAGTTCACCGCGACGTTCAGTTCGCCGCCGACGAACCACTTCGCGAACGGAGCGTTCGACCAGTCCAGAACCTGGCCGAACGGTGTCGTCCAGTCGAGGCGACGCGCTTGCTCGGCCCAGAACTCCTCTGGGTTCGCCTCTGCGCGGTCGTACATCTCGATGGTCGCGTTCGCGTTGTCGGCGAACTCCTTCGAGGGCGAGTACAACTTGCTGGCTTCGGTCATTCCTCGTCTGCCTTTCATTCTCGGACTGCCGCGTTTGGAACACGCTGGGCGCCTGCGCACAGAGTTGCCTGGCGCCCGATACCGCTCTCCTGTGAGGGTAGTCACCACACGTTGCATGCGCGTAGCGGGGAGCGGTCGCGAGAGTGCCTGGCGCGACGAGTGGTTGGCGGGACGCGACGGGTGGACGGCCCGGCGACGCAGGAGCGGGCCCGGCTATCGTGGCCGATGTGAGTGCTGATCCGCTGGCCCCGTTGCTCGACTTGCCCGACGTCCGCGATGCGGCCGAGACGGCGCGAGACGCATTGGGGGTCGTGCACCGACACCGTGCGAATCTCCGAGGATGGGACAAGACTTCCCGTGAGGCGTCGTGGCGGGCCGGCCGCTCGTCGGCGGCGATCGAAGGCGGCAGTGTCGAACTCAAGCGCGACGCACAGTTCGACGACCCGATCACCGAGGGTGCGATCCGGGTGGCGCAGGCTCTCGACACCGACGGGATCGACCAGTTCGTGTCGGTGTTCCGGCGGGCTCCCGCGCAGGCCCTCGCTCGGTTGCACACGCTCGCCGCCGCGGGCCTCGTCGACGATCCAGACGTGCTCGGGCGTCCGCGATCGGAGCCGCACATCGCGCAGCGTCTGGACTTCCTGGGGCAGGTGATCACCGGCGGGTCGGCGGTTCCAGCTCCGGTGCTCGCCGCGGTCGTGCACGGCGAGCTGCTGTCGTTGGCGCCTTTCACCGCGGGCAACGGCGTCGTGGCCCGCGGCGCGTCTCGACTGGTGTCGGCGGCGACCGGACTCGATCCTCACCTGCTCGGCGTACCCGAGGTGACGTGGCTCAAGCGGATCAGTGACTATCGCGAACTGTCGACGACGTTCGCCACCGGCGACCCGTCGGCCATCGGGGCGTGGATCGTCCTATGCTGCGAGGCGATGGAGACCGGGGCGGTCGAAGCACTGTCGATCGCCGACGCGGTCTCCGGCTGATCGGTCGCGCTCGGTGCGTCGAGCCCGCACATGTTTGCGGGCGGTACCGGTGGTCGATTGTCATCTCGACCGGGTACCGCCCGCGAGCACGGACGAAAGTTACCAGGCGTGCTGGGTGGGTTGTGTGAATCGTCTCGGCGTTCCCGCGTTCACCTCGTTGTGTACTCGAAAGACAGTGGAACTTTCCCTGTGTGAGTTCACGAGTAATGCCCGTGGGTTCGCAGACGCACAACGCTTGTGCCAATGCGGCGCGCTCCGCGTGGGTGCTTACCGCCCGTGCTGGGAATCTCAGTACGGGGGCTCAGGCCTTCTCTGCCGGTCTGAACGTTGCCGTCTCTGGGATTCCGTACCCCATTAATACCCTGTGACTGACATCACTGCAAGGGTTTCGTCGAAATCGATCACGCGGCGTGAATCCGCAGGTGACGGGCCTGGGAACGGTGATAGTAGACCGCCGCCGCGGCGATCGCTCCGATCCCTGTGGCGCACAGAGCGGTTCGTCCAACGGTTGCCGGGCTGGGTCGTCGCATCGCCGCCGCGGGGGTCGCGAAATCGAGGATCTCCCACCCGGATTCGGTGGCGTGGCGGCGAAGTGCTTTGTCGGGATTCACCACTGCGGGCCTACCGACCGCGTCGAGCATCGGCAGATCGGTCACCGAGTCGGAGTAGGCGTAACAGCGGCTCAAATCGTAGCCGTGCTCGGCGGCCAATTCGTCGAGCACGGCGGCCTTCTCGTCGCCATAGCAGTAGAAGTCGAGGTCGCCGGAGTAGTGGCCGTGGACCACCCGCATGACGCTGGCGCGCACGATGTCGACGCCGAGGAACTCGCCGATCGGCTCGACCATCTCGATGCCCGACGCTGAGATCAGTACGACGTCGTGGCCTGCCTCCTTGTGCTGCTCGATGAGTTCGAGGGCCTCGGGGAAGACGACGGGGCATACCACGTCGTCGAGGGTCTCGGCGACGATCGATTGCACCTGTGCGACGTCCCAGCCGGTCGACATGTCGGTCACGTGCTTGCGTAATCGGTCGACGTTATCGGCATCGGCGGCGGCCAGAAGGAACTGGAGCTGGGCGATTGCGGACCGCAGCATCGTCCGGCGGGACAGGAGGCCGCCCTCATAGAACGGCCTGGTGAAAGCCAGTACGCTGGAGCGGGCGATCACCGTCTTATCCAGGTCGAAGAAGGCGGCGATACGGGTAGGATCTGCCGGGCTCACGTTCGACATCGTACATCGTCACAATGTGACCCACGGAACAGTAAATGGGCAATAGTTGGACTTGCAATCTTCGCGGCGCCGAGGGTAACTTGGGTTTTGTCCGGCTATGCCGGAAGCATTCAGCCCGACCCCCCGGGGCTGAACTGCTGATGACCCCGGCCTCCTCCCCCCTGGCCGGGGTCGTCTTCTATTCATAGGCGGCCTTATGCTCGTCGCCTCGGGTGGGCACTGTCCACGTCGTGATCCGAACAACGCGGTCGCGCTCCACTACATCTCTAGTTCTGACCTGCGGCGATACCAGCCTGTGGATAACGTGCTTCCCGAAGGGGAGCGATCACCGCATCATCAGGGCATGACCGACGTCCTGCTCGTTCTCGCCGCCGAAGAACTACACGCCGACCTCGCACGATGTGCGGCGGCGGCCGGCTACACGATGGTGGTCGGCGACGCCGCGGCCTGTCGCCACGACTGGCTCCGGGCCCGGGCGGTGGCCGTCGACGCAGACGCGTCGGCAGTGCTGGCCGACCTGCATCCGCCGCGCCGTCCGGCGGTCGTGGTCGTCGGCGCGTCCGAAGACGACACACGACGGTGGCAGAGCGGGCTCTCGTTGGGTGCGCAGGGCGGATTCGTTCTCCCGGACGAGGAGGCGGGGCTGGCCGGCGCATTGTCGGAGTTCCGCCGCCCGGTCCGCACCCCTGCTGGCGCGGTCGCCGTAATCGGTGGGCACGGGGGAGCGGGCGCGTCCTCGTTGGCGGCCGCTGTCGCCTTGGTGGCTGCAGACCTCGGGCAACGGGTGCTCCTACTCGACGCCGACCAGTCCGGCGCGGGGTGCGACCTCATCCTCGGCGTGGAGGACGAACCGGGGCTGCGGTGGTCGAACGTCACCGGCGAGAGCGGGGCGATCGCCGGTCCCGCGTTACGCGCGGCGCTGCCCGGGGCGGGGCGGATCAGTGTGATCACGTCCGGTCGCGACGACGTCGAGCCGTTGCGCCCGGATACGGTGTTGGCGGTCGTCGACGCGGCGCGCAGCGCCGGTGACGTTGTCATCGCCGACGTGGGACGCGAGCCGGGCTCCGTCGCTGCGGGTTTGGTCGACAGCGCCGACTTCGCGGTCGTGGTGACCACGGCCTCGGTGCACGCGGTATCGGCGACTCGACGGACCGCGGCGCGGCTGGTCGGCGACCGCGATGCCGTGCTCGTGGTCCGCGGGCCGTCACCGGGCGGACTCCGGGCGAGTGAGGTGGCGAGTGCGATCGGTCTGCCGTTGCTCGGCGGATATCGACCCGAGCGTGCGCTCGCACAGCGATGCGAGGCGTCCGGTCTCCGCCTGAAACGCCATGGCCCGCTGACGACGGCAGCTCAGGACGTATATCGCAGGCTGCACGATCGGGCGGCGCGGTGACCGCCGTCGGACGCGCCGATCTGCTCGAGCGGGTCCGGGACAGGCTGGCCATGCAGACCAGCGACCCGGAACCCGGGGTGATCGCCGATGCGATCCGAGCAGAGTCGGGCGGACTTCTCGGCGACACCGACCTCCTCGATGTCCTTCGGTATCTACAGACCGAAATGGTCGGCGCGGGGCGGTTGGAGGGGCTGTTGGCCGATCACGGCGTCACCGACGTCCTCGTCGTGGGACCCGACCGGGTGTGGGCCGACCGTGGGGACGGGTTGGAGTTGACCGGCATCCGATTCGACGACGAGGCGTCGGTGCGCAGACTGGCCGATCGGCTCGCGCTCGGTGCGGGCCGACGACTGGACGACGCCCAGCCATGGGTCGACGGTCAGTTGTCCGGCGTCGGACGACGTGACGTGACAGTGCGCTTGCATGCGGTGATCCCGCCGCTGGCGATCGACGGGACGTGCATCTCGCTGCGCGTCCTCCGGAGTGCGACGCAGACGTTCGACGCCCTCGTCGCGTCCGGTGCCATTCCCGGCGAGGCCGCCGACCTCGTGCGCGACGCTGTCGGAGCCCGCCTTGCGTTCCTCATCGTCGGAGGCACCGGGTCCGGAAAGACAACGCTGCTGAACGCACTACTCGGGCAGGTCGATCCGACCGAACGTGTGGTGACCGTCGAGGATGCATCCGAGCTCGAACCACAGCATCCGCACGTCGTGCGCCTGGTCGCTCGCAATGCGAACATCGAAGGTATCGGCGACGTTCCGGTCCGCGATCTGGTCCGGCAGGCGCTGCGGATGCGGCCCGATCGGATCGTCGTCGGTGAAGTACGGGGCGCCGAGGTGATCGACCTCCTGATCGCCCTGAACACCGGGCACGACGGGTGTGCGGGCACCCTGCATGCGAACTCGGTGGCAGAGGTCCCCGCGCGGATGGAGGCGCTGGCCGCGCTGGGCGGTATGGATCGGGCTGCACTGCACAGTCAGTTGGCCGCCGCGATCCAACTCGTGTTCGGCCTCGGCCGCGATCGCGACGGGCGTCGCGGACTGTTGGAGATCGGCGTGCTACGTCGCACCGACGATGGGCTGACCACGATCGAGCAAGTATGGTCGCGAAGATCGGGATTCACGGCGGCGAGGGCTCGTATCGACGCGTTGATCGCCGACCGGGGACCACAGTGAACGCGGTGCCGTTGCTCGTCGCGGGTGGAACTGCGCTGCTCGTGTGGCCGGGTTCGGGTGCCCGGGCGCGCGTGGCGCCGCGCCGCCACGTCCCCGGACTCCGTCTCGACCCGGTGTGGATGTTCACCGCCGCGCCAGTGCTCGTAGCGATCGCCATCGGGGTCGGACCGGGGATCGCGACCGGAATCGTCGCGCTCACAGGCATCCGATTGCGTCGGAGGTCTGTGCGGCGAGCCGAACGGGATCGTCGTCGTGACGAATTGAGACGGGCGCTCTCGTTCATGGTCGCCGAGATGTCGGTGGGCGCGCCCGTCGTGCTCGCATGCCGCTGCGCTGCTGACGAATTGGCGCGCGACGGGCCGTCGACGGTGTCGGCCGAACTCGCCCGCATGGCGGCTCGCGCGGAACTCGGCGGCGACCCTGCCGACATCGCGGTCGGCGGAGACGGCGGGGCGCAGCGCGATGCAGGGATGGATCGGTTGGCCACGTCCTGGGCGGCATCGTCGAGCCGCGGCCTGCCGATGGCCGATCTTCTGTCCATGCTGCGGTCGGATCTGTCGGCGCGTGCCGATCACGCGTCTCGGACTCGCGCCGGTCTGGCAGGGCCCCGCGCGACCGCGATGGTGCTTGCCCTGTTGCCGATCCTGGGTATCGGTCTCGGGCACCTGATGGGCGCCGAACCGCTCGCCGTGCTGTTGTCGCCGGGAATCGGCTCGATTCTGTTGGTGGTCGGCGCCGCGCTCGCGTCGGCAGGCGTGTGGTGGACAAACGCGATCACCGAGAAGGTTCTGCGATGACCGCGTTGATCGCTGCCGTGTCGGCGGGCGTCGCACTCTGGGTCTGGCCGTCGCCGCACTGGGTGCTCGCACGCGTCGTCGTGCGCCCGAGGAAGGTACGGGAGCCGCGATGGCTCGGCAGGTCCCGGGGTGTACCGGACCCGTTCGACGTCGCGTCGACCTACGACCTGTTCGCGGTGTGCCTGCGTGCCGGGCTGCCGGTGTCAGCGGCTGCGGAGGTCGCGTCCGAGCACGCCCCGCCGGTGATCGGCGAACCGTTGGCTCGAGCGGCCGACCTCCTCGCACTCGGCGCCGACGGACAGACCGCATGGGCGTACGACGCGGGCGCGGACGAATCGTTCGCTGAGCTCGCGGCACTGGCACGGCGCGCCTCGCGGGTCGGTGCGTCGCTGGCCGACGGTGCCGCCGATCTCGCATCTGCGACCCGCCGTCGGGCGGCGGACGAGGCGGTGGAGGCCGCGGAGAAGGCCGGAGTCAAAGTGAGCGGACCACTCGGCCTGTGCTTTCTTCCCGCATTCGTCTGCCTGGGCATCGTGCCCGTGGTGGTCGGCCTCGCAGCCGGGATGTTGACAGCGGTGTGACCCCTTGTGGAATCTCGGGGAACCGAGCGCTGCGGGCGCGCGTCTGACCTTGTGAAGGCTCGAATCGCGAGCCGAGCAACGAGAGGAAGTCATGACTACGAATCGATGGACACGGAGTCGGTTGATGCAGCGATGGGTCGAGACTCAGACGCTGACCGGACGTCTGATCGCGGACGAGTCCGGAATGTCGACGGTGGAGTATGCGATCGGCACAGTCGCTGCGGCCGCGTTCGGCGCGCTGCTGTACACGGTCGTGAGCGGTGACAACATCCTGTCCGCGCTGACCGGGATCATCTCCCGAGCGCTCAGCACGTCGGTGAGCTGACATGTCGGCCCGGCTGCTGGGTGGCGGGGTGTTCGACGACGAACGAGGCATGGTGACCGTCGAGGCAGCGTTCGCGCTCGCCGCGATAGCTGTCTTCCTGGTGACCGGGGTCGGCGCCGTGACCGGAGTGGTGACCCAGATCCGATGCACCGACGCCGCGCGGGAGGTGGCTCGGCTCGCCGCCGTCGGAGACGAGTCGGCGCCGGATGTCGGCCGGTCGGTCGCGCCCGGCGGCGCTCGGATCTCGGTGTCGTCCGCGGGCGAGACGGTGACCGTCACCGTGTCGGCCGACTTGCCGATGCTGCCGATGACGACCGTGTCCGCGCGAGCGGTGGCGGCCGTCGAACCGAGCGGTGCCGCCGGTGCGGACTCGTGACGATTCGCGGTCTCGTACCGAGGCGCGACGCCGAGGCGAGATCCCGTGGCGAGCAGGGATTCTCGACGATCGTGGGCGCTGCGGTCATCGCGGCGCTCGCCGTGGTTCTTGTCGCTGTGCTGTACATCGGGGCCGCGGTCCTCGCTCGCCACCGCGCGCAGTCTGCGGCAGACCTGGGAGCCTTGGCGGCTGCGTCTGCGCACGTGTCCGGTCGGGGCGATGCATGCGCGATCGCCGAGGACCGGGTATCGGATCAGGACGGTTCACCGTACGTCGCCGACTGCGTGGTCGACGGTCAGGACGTCGTCGTGCACGTGGTGGTGCGGGTGCGTCTGGGCGGGGTCGGTCCTCTCGGAGGGTTGGGCGTGCGCGATGCGACGGCTGGGGCTCGAGCCGGGCCCGTCATTGGCGGTAGTGCCGGCCGATCAGACGGAGGAGCTTGATCGCGTGCGCTTTATCGAGGGGCTCGTTTCCGTTTCCGCACTTGGGTGATTGCACGCAGGACGGGCAGCCGCTGGCGCACGTGCACGAGGAGACCGCTTCGTCGGTGGCGGCGATCCAGTCGTCGAACGCTTCGTGGCCGCGTTCGGCGAAGCCTGCCCCGCCCGGGAAACCGTCGTAGACGAAGACCGTCGGCAGTCCGGTCTGTGGATGGACATCGGTGGACAGTCCGCCGATGTCCCAGCGGTCGCAGGTGGCGACCAGGCCGAGCATCCCGATGGCGGCGTGCTCGGCGGCGTGCAGCGCGCCGGGAAACTTGTCGGGCGCGATTCCGTTGGCGACCAACGCATCTGGCTCGATGGTGTACATCACGGCGCGCGTGGACAACTGCTGTTCGGGCATGTCGAGCGCCACCTGATCGAGGATTTCACCGGTGAGTGCTTTTCGGAGGAACCCGACCACCTGACTGCTGACCGTGACGTCGGCGAAGCCAACGGTGACGGGACCGAACGTCTCCTGCCGCACGACCCGATCGATAACGACGTCGCTCACCTCACGTGCGGTGGTCGTCCAGTCCGGTTCCTCGGGATGCGCGAGGGCGAGACCGTCCTCGAGGGTCAGTTCGTCGACGACGAAGCTCTCGCCCTGATGCAGGTACACCGCGCCGGGAAACACCGACGTCATCGCGCGCGTGGCGTCGACGGTGCCGAGCAGCCGCGAAGTAGTCGTGTCGACGATGAGGACCTGCCCGCCGATACCGCCGCGAATGTCTATGTCGCCGTGGGGATCGAGGCCGGGCGCGGGATACCAGCCGGCCTTACGTCGCTTGAGGTGCCCGTCGTCGACGAGAGCGGCGATCACTTCGTCTGCGCGCCAGGCGATCGCCTCGTCGTCGGTGATGGGGAACTCCGTGGCCGCGCACAGCAGATGGGGGCCGAGGACGTACCGGTTGGTCGGGTCGGTGACGGTCGCTTCGACGGGGCGTTTCAGGAGAGCGTCGGGATGGTGGACGAGATACGTGTCGAGCGGGTCGTCGCGCGCGACCATCACCACGAGGGAGCCCTCGCCGCGCCGTCCGGCACGACCGGCCTGTTGCCAGAACGACGCGACCGTCCCCGGATAGCCGGCGACGACGACGGCGTCGAGTCCGCTGATGTCGACGCCGAGTTCGAGGGCGTTGGTCGTTGCGACACCGAGCAACTCGCCGTCCGACAGCGCCTGTTCGAGCCGGCGACGATCGTCGGCGAGATAGCCTGCGCGGTACGCGGCGATCCGGTCGACCAACTCCGGTGCGGACTCGGCCAATAGTTGTCGAGCTCTGACCGCGGTCACCTCCACGCCGCGACGGGACCGGACGAAGCACAGTGTCCGGGCGCCCTCGATGACGAAGTCGGCGAGCAGTCGGGCGGCCTCGGCGCCTGCCGCGCGTCGGACCGGAACGCCGTTCTCGCCGTCACGCCCAGTCCCGGACGGTCCTTCGGAGCCGGTCGCCGGGGTAGGCGTGCCTTCGATGAACCCCGGCTCCCACATCGCGACGGTGCGTTCGCCGTGCGGCGAGGTGTCGTCGGTGATCGCGACGACGTCGTCGCCGATCAACCGCGACAATGCTTGGGCGGGGTTCGCGACGGTGGCGCTCGCCCCGATGACGACCGGGTCTGCGCCGTATCGGCGCGCGATCCGCAACGTCCGCTGCAGCACGAGCGCGGTGTGCGAACCGAACACTCCGCGATAGTGATGGCACTCGTCGACGACGATGTACCTCAACTTGCTGAAGAACTGCCGCCACTTGGCATGCGATGAGCAGATCCCGACGTGCAGCATGTCGGGGTTGGTGAAGATCCATCGGGAGTGCAGTCGTGCCCACTGCCGGAGCTCGGAATCGGTGTCGCCGTCGTACGCGCTCGGCTGCAGGTGCCTCAACGACGGAACGCCCGCGATGAGCCGCGCCGTCGCCCTGAGTTGGTCCGCGCCGAGAGCCTTCGTCGGCGACAGGTAAAGCGCGGTGGCGTTGGGGTCCCGCGCGAACGTCGTGAGGATCGGCAGTTGGTAAGCGAGAGACTTTCCCGAGGCGGTGCCGGTGCACACACAGACGTGGCGGCCTGCGTGGGCGTGGTCGGCGGCCTCGATCTGGTGACGCCACGGTCGCCGCAGGCCGTGCTCGACGAACGCCTCGTGTACTTCGGGGTGGACCCACTCCGGCCATTCGCTGAATTCGGCAGTGCGCGTGGGGATCACTGCCATGTGCGTGAGGGGCGAATCGGCGTCGGAATCGGTCCCCGCGAGGGTTCTGCCGAGCAGTTCGCTGCCGTAGGTGGCATGCTGCATCGACGTCGCTCCAAGGGGTTCCGGGGTGGGTACGCAAGCCTACCCGCGAGCCTGGCTACAGAGGTTTTTCGGGGAGTTGGATCCGGTGCGCGCTAAAAGTATCGCGCGGGCGGGAAACATGGTTAGCTAAAAGCGGTCGCACGCTCCGTTTCAAGGACGGAGTCAGTTGCGAACGTGGTACTGCAGTCGGTTCCATCGCCGTATGGCGAGGTCTTGTCGAGGTATGGCGGTCGGAACAGGCCTCCGCCGGGGACGCTCCGTGGCGGGTGATGAAAAGTTAGGAATGCAGTAGATGGCACAGGGCACTGTGAAGTGGTTCAACGCGGAGAAGGGCTTCGGCTTCATCGCGCCTGACGAGGGTAACGACGACGTGTTCGTCCATTACTCGGAGATTCAGGGCAACGGCTTCCGCACCCTCGAAGAGAACCAGCGCGTGGAGTTCGAGGTCGGCCAGGGCACCAAGGGCCCGCAGGCCACCGGAGTTCGCGCAGTCTGATTTCGCACGCCTTCACGGGCGTCACAGACTTACGAGACAGCACTCCCGGCACCGCTTCGGCGGGGCCGGGAGTGTTGCTTTTGCTGCCGGGAGTGTCTGCTGCACAGCGCAGTAGGATCAACGTGTGAGCCAGATGTCGTTGTTCTCCGCCGACACGGAAGACCCCGTGATCGATGATCTCGCGGGTCTACTCGCCGGGCAGGGGCAGTCCGTCCACACGAGCCTCGGCGCCCGGGTGTCGGTAGTCGTGAACGCGCAGTGGCGGGCCGACGAGATCGCGGCAGACATCATCGCGACCGGACTCGACGCGCAGACGCTGACCTCCGAAGAGGGTTCGCCGATCGCGCGCACCGAGGCCAATCCGCGGATCACCGCACTGCACCGTCGATGGGCGAGCGGTGCCGTGAAAGCCGTGCCGGACGGCTGGACGCCGAGCGCGCGTGCGCTGCGCCTGTGGGTGCTGGCTTCGGGCGCATTCGACGGTCAGCACTATGTCCTCGGCCTCGACTCGAGCGCCCCGGATACGCACGCTCCGCTCGCGACGGCACTGATGCGCGTCGGTATCGCGCCCACACTCATCGGAGCGCGGGGGCACAGCCCCGCCTTGCGGATATCCGGGCGCAAGCGACTCACCCGGCTCGCCGAGACGGTGGGTGTCCGGCCCGACGGCGCTCCGGACGGAGTGTGGCCCGGGGCCTGAGCGGTGCCGCCGACCGACTCCTTCGTCACAATTCTTCGTGGCCGACGGCGAGCCGACTGCGGACGCGTGACCCGGGATTTGGCGGCCGCGACCGCGTCGAAGGCGGGGCGCGCGCTAGATTCGTCATGATCACGTGTCCACCCGGATTACCTGGGGTGGAGTGCAGACGACGCCATATATAAGGTACAACGGCATCGAAGCGTTACTAACGAGCATCGAACACCGATACACCGGCATCGAACAGCGAAACTACAGACCGAAGGGCTCTTAAGTGGCCGCCACTGACAGTGCTGACCCCGCCATCCGGCGACTCGTCATCGTCGAGTCGCCGACTAAAGCGCGCAAGATCGCGGGGTACCTCGGCGCGAACTACGTCGTCGAATCGTCACGTGGACATATTCGAGACCTGCCGAGAGGCGCCGCCGACGTGCCCGCCAAGTACAAGGGGCAGCCGTGGGCGCGTCTCGGCGTCAACGTCGACGACGGTTTCGAACCGCTGTATGTGGTGTCGGCCGACAAGAAGTCGACTGTTTCCGAGCTCCGGGCGTTGATGCGCGACGTCGACGAGCTCTACCTCGCGACGGACGGTGACCGCGAGGGGGAAGCCATCGCATGGCATCTCCTCGAGACGCTGAAGCCGAAGATTCCCGTCAAACGCATGGTGTTCCACGAGATCACCGAGTCGGCGATCCGTGCCGCGGCCGAGAACCCGCGTGATCTCGACATCGACCTCGTCGACGCGCAGGAGACCCGCCGCATCCTCGACCGCCTGTACGGGTACGAGGTCTCGCCGGTCTTGTGGAAGAAGGTCATGCCGAAGCTGTCGGCGGGCCGTGTCCAGTCTGTCGCCACCCGTGTCATCGTCGAACGCGAACGTGAGCGCATGGCGTTCGTCTCGGCCGACTACTGGGACATTGCCGCGACGATGGACGCAGGGGCCGAGGCGAAGCCGCAGACGTTCTCCTCGCGCCTGGTCAACATCGGCGACGACCGGGTCGCCACCGGTCGCGACTTCGGCTCGGACGGCAAGATCAAGAAGGCGACCGGTGTCACCGTGCTCGATGGCACCCGCGCCAACGCGCTCGCCGCCGGACTCGAAGGCGCCGCGCTGACGGTGACATCCGTCGAGGAGAAGCCGTACACCCGTCGTCCGTACGCACCGTTCATGACGTCGACTCTCCAGCAGGAGGCCGGTCGCAAACTGCGTTTCACGTCCGACCGAACGATGCGCATCGCGCAGCGGTTGTACGAGAACGGCTACATCACCTACATGCGTACCGACTCGACGACGCTTTCGGAGTCGGCGATCAACGCGGCCCGAGCGCAGGCCCGTGATCTCTACGGCGACAAGTTCGTGCACTCTTCGCCGCGCCAGTACACGCGCAAGGTGAAGAACGCGCAGGAAGCCCACGAAGCGATCCGTCCCGCAGGTGAGTCGTTCCGCACCCCCGGACAGGTCGCCTCCGCGCTCGACACCGACGAGTTCCGCCTCTACGAATTGATCTGGCAGCGCACCGTCGCCTCCCAGATGGCCGATGCCCGCGGCACCACGATGAGCCTGCGGATCGGTGGCCGCGCGACCAGCGGGGAAGAGGTGACGTTCGCATCATCGGGTCGCACGATCACGTTCCCGGGCTTCCTCTCCGCGTACGTGGAGAGCGTCGACGAACAGACTTCCGATAAGTCCGACGACGCCGAGAACCGGTTGCCGAACCTGACCGAAGGCCAGTCGCTGACCGCGACGTCGCTCGTCGCCGACGGACACTCCACCAACCCGCCGGCACGCTTCACCGAGGCGTCGCTGGTGAAGGTCCTCGAGGAACTCGGCATCGGGCGCCCGTCGACCTACGCGTCGATCATCGGCACCATCCAGGACCGCGGATACGTCGTCAAGAAGGGCAACGCGCTGGTCCCGTCGTGGGTCGCGTTCGCCGTCGTCGGTCTGTTGGAGGGCTACTTCAACAGCCTCGTCGACTACGACTTCACGGCGTCTCTGGAAGACGATCTGGATCAGATCGCGTCCGGCGGCCAGGACCGGACCCGGTGGCTCACCGAGTTCTACTTCGGTGACGAGAGTTCGACGTCCGACGATCAGGACGCCGCAGGTGCCATCGCGCGTCACGGCGGCCTGAAGAAGCTCGTCGGCGTCAACCTGGAGGGCATCGACGCCCGAGTGGTCAACTCGATCCGACTGTTCGACGACCCCGAGGGACGCCCGGTGTTCGTCCGCGTGGGACGCTACGGGCCGTATCTGGAGCGTAACGTGGCAGGCCCGGACGCCGAGCCGGACCTCAAGCGCGCCAACCTGCCGTCGGATATGACGCCAGACGAGTTGACGCTCGACGTCGCCGAGAAGCTGTTCGAGACACCGCAGGAAGGACGGGAACTGGGCGTCGACCCGGTGACCGGTCACCGGATCGTCGCCAAGGAAGGACGTTTCGGGCCGTACGTCACCGAGATCCTTCCGTCCGACGACGAGCCCGACGACGGCTCTGCGGGCGCTCCCGTTCCGACGGTCCCGGCCGGTCCGACGCCCCGCGACGGCGGAAGAGTGCCCGCTGGCGACGCGGTTGTTGCGCTGGACGACGTCCCGGCGGGCGGCGGTGTCGCGACTGCGACGACGACAGCGAAGAAGACAGCAAAGAAGACCGCGAAGAAGACTGCCAAGAAGGCAGGCCCCAAGCCGCGGACCGGATCGCTGTTCAAGACGATGGACATCTCGACGATCACGCTCGACGACGCGCTGAAGCTGCTGTCGTTGCCCCGGGTGGTCGGCGTCGATCCCGAGTCCAACGAAGAGATAACCGCGCAGAACGGGCGGTACGGTCCGTACCTGAAGAAGGGGACCGACTCGCGGTCGTTGACGTCCGAGCAGCAGTTGTTCGAGATCACTCTCGACGAGGCCCTGAAGATCTACTCCGAGCCGAAGCGTCGCGGTCGTGCGGCCGCAGCGCCGCCGCTGCGTGAGCTCGACAAGAACGACTCGGTCAGCGGTAACCCGATGGTCATCAAGGACGGCCGTTTCGGTCCGTACGTGACCGACGGTGAGACCAACGCGAGCCTCCGTAAGGGAGACGAGGTCGCCAGCATCACTCCCGAGCGGGCGATGGAGTTGCTCGCCGACCGTCGCGCGCGCGGTCCGGCGAAGAAGACGGCCAAGAAAGCCGCCAAGAAGACGGCTAAGAAGAGCCCGGCGAAGAAGACGACCGCAGCCAAGAAGACGACTGCAGCCAAGAAGACGCCGGCAAAGAAGAAGACCGACTGACACCTGAGCCGCATCGTCGTGCCCAGGGCACGACGATGCGCTCAGGGTCGGGGTCTGAGCACGACGTGATGCCCAGGGCACGAACCCGGCGCGACGGATCAGTCAGACGACGTCGGGGAGTTAACGGCGATGTCGGGGCGGGCCAGCAGCGTCTCGATGCCGCGACCGCGGAGTTCGACGCCTTCGCCGATCGCCCAGTGGGCGGCCTCCGCGTCGCTGGCGAGGAAGGCGGCACGCGCCGAGCCCAGGACTCGTGTCGGCTCATCCTTCGCGAGCTCGGTCAGGCGCGCGGCCTCGTTCACCGGGTCGCCGATCACCGTGTACTCCAGGCGCTGCTCGGAGCCGATGTGTCCAGCGACCGCCTTTCCTGCGGATACGCCGATGCCCATGTCGACGTCGCCGAGGCGGCGGTCGAGTTCCACCCGCAGGTCGCGAGCGGCGGCCAGCGCAGCACCCGCGAAATCTTCTTGGTCGAGCGGCGCTCCGAAAATCGCGAGCGCAGCGTCGCCCTGGAACTTGTTGACGAAACCGCCGTGTCGTCCGACGACTTCGACGACCACCTGGAAGAACTCATTGAGCAGCTCGACGACCTCGCGAGGTGGACGGTTGACGGCCAGACGCGTCGAGCCGACGATGTCGACGAATAGGACGCCGACGTAGCGTTCCTCGCCACCGAGTTCGGTCCCCGTCTCGATGGCCCGCCGTGCGACGTCCTCGCCGACATAGCGACCGAACAGGTTTCGCAGTTCTTGACGTTCGCGGACGTCGGAGACCATCTCGTTGAAGCCGGCCTGAAGCGAGCCGAGATCGTTGCCGTCGTACACCTTCACGGCCACGTTCAGGTTGCCCGCCCGTACTTGGGCGAGGGCGATCCGCAGCTGTTTGATCGGATCGGTGATCGACCCGACGAGGCGGGTGATGGCAAGGAGTCCGAACACGAGGGACGCCGATGCCATCCATAGGATGGGGCGTTGCAGGCCGACGGCGTCGGTGTCGATGTAGTCCAGGCGTTGCATCGTGATCAACGCGACGATCACGAGCATCGGGACGGCAACCGTGACTGCCCAGAACGAACTGATCCGCGTCGTGATGCCGGGGGCGTGGACGCTGTCCGGGTCGTTCGCCATCGCCGCGACAGTGATCGGTCGGAGAACGCGCTCGGACTGCATGAACGAGAGCACACCGGTGACCAGCCCGCCCACGACGCTCGCGAGGGCGACGAGGATCGCATCCTTGCCGGAGGTGTTGCTCCAATTGATGAGGGACAGCAGGACACCGCCGACCGCCCACAACGCCAGGTTAGTGATCGTCAGCAGCGTCGGCAGGCGTAGGGCACGCCGTCGGGCGGCGGCATCGTCGAGTCGGGAGCGCCGTCGATGCCAGATCAGGACGGGGAAGCTGAGGCGGGTGATCACGTACATGCCGACGGTCACCGCGATCACCAGGTAGACGGCGAACGCGATCTGGTTGTAGGCGTCGGAGTTGCCGATCGAGAACGCATCGGCGGGCGGCATGCCCCAGCGCAGGAAGGCGAACGTGAAGAGCGCTCCGATGAGGTTCGCGCGCAGCAGGTCGAGGGCGAGGATCGGCCACGGCGTATGCGCCAACCAGCGCAGAGTATGCGCAGGCTTGGCGAGGCCCAACCGTCGTGCAACCACGAAGTCCACGGTAGCCGTCTGCTTGCAATTGTTAAACGTCTTGCGATTCCTCGGTCGTCTGAACTGGGGCTTAGGCTGACGGGTGTGACTAATGTCTTCGACCGCATGATCGGGCAGGATGCGCTGGCAGCCGAGTTGCGCGACGCCGCGACGTCGGCGCGAGTGGTGGCCGCCCGCCGCGAGGAAGCCGCCGATGGCGCGATGTCGATGTTCGCCGACGACCCGGTGGACGAATTGCCGGTGGGCGTCCGTGAATCGATGACGCACGCCTGGCTGTTCACCGGCCCGCCGGGAAGCGGTCGGTCGGTCGCCGCGACAGCGTTCGCTGCGGCCCTGGAGTGTCTGGATCCGGTAGAGGTCGGGTGCGGTGAATGCCGAGCCTGTACGACGGTGCTGGCTGGGACGCACGGGGACGTCCGACTCATCCAGACCGACGGGCTGTCGATCTCGGTCAAGCAGATCCGCGACATCGTGTCGCTGGCGGCGCGGCGTCCGACGACGGGCCGCTGGCAGATCGTTCTCGTCGAAGACGCGGACCGTCTCACTGAGAACGGCGCGAACGCCTTGCTCAAAGCCGTGGAGGAGCCGCCTGCGCGGACCATCTTCTTGTTGTGTGCCCCGTCCGTAGCGCCGGAGGACATCGCGATCACTCTGCGATCGCGGTGCCGACACGTCGCGCTCACTGCGCCTGCCAGCGACGAGATCGCCAAGGTCCTGATCGACCGTGACGGCATCGACCCCGAACCCGCTCGGTGGGCGGCATCGGTGTCGGGTGGGCACGTCGGCCGGGCCAAACGTCTCGCCACCGACCCGCTTTCACGTAAGCAGCGGGAGCAGGCGTTGGGCATCGCGCGAGCGGCGACCCGCGACTCGACGGCGTTCGCGGCCGCCGACGAACTCGTCAAGACCGCGGTGGAGGCCGCGGACGCGATGAGCACCGAATCCGATGCTGCGGAGACCGAGGAACTGATGACAGCCCTCGGGGCGGGCGGCACCGGGAAGGGGACTGCCAGGCCACCACGCGGCACTGCGGGAATCATCAAGGACCTCGAGAAGCGGCAGAAATCGCGTCGCACTCGCCTGATGCGCGACGTCCTCGATCGCGCACTCGTCGACCTCGCAGCGTTGTTCCGCGACGCGTTGTCGAGGTCGGTCGGCGCGCGCGTCACGTTGATGCATCCGGACAAAGAGCACGACGTGATCGACTCGATGGCGAATTACGCGTCGCCGGAGAAGCTCCTCGCCTGCATCGAAGCAGTCCTCGACTGCCGAGAGGCTCTCGAGGAGAATGTGAAGCCGAAGTTCGCCGTCGGTGCGATGGTCGTGAAGCTCGGCGATCAGCTGAGCGCGCGGCGGTGACCGGTCACGTCAGCTGCGGGGCAACTCTGTCCGCGACGAGCGCGAGGTGGTCCAGGTCCTTCAGATCGAGAACTTGAAGGTACAGACGGGTGACACCGATCTCGCGGTACGCCGAGATCTTCGCGACCACCTCGTCCACGCTGCCCGCGGCACCGTTCTCGCGGAGCTCATCGGGCTCACGGCCGATCGCCTCCGCACGGCGAGCGACCTCGGCGTCGTTCTCGCCGCAGCACAGTACGAGGGACGCCGAGTGGACCAGATCGTAGCTATCGCGGCCGATCGTCTGGCAGGCGTCGCGCACCCGGTCGTACATCGTGGACACGGTCTCGACCGGGGCGAACGGCACGTTGAACTCGTCGGCGAAGCGGGCAGCCAGTGCCGGAGTACGACGTGGGCCGTGGCCGCCGATGATGATCGGTGGACGCGGCGACTGCGTCGGCTTGGGCAATGCAGGCGAGTCGGCGACCGAGAGGTATCTGCCGGCGTAGTCGAAGGTCTCGCCGATCGGAGTGCGCCACAGGCCGGTGACGATCTCGAGGGTGTCCTCGAGGCGGTCGAATCGTTCGCCGAGGCCGGGGAACGGGATACCGTACGCCGAGTGCTCGTCGGCGAACCAGCCCGCACCGAGGCCGAGCTCGACGCGTCCGTCGGACATCTGATCGACCTGCGCCACCGAGATGGCGAGCGGTCCGGGATGACGGAACGTCGCCGACGTGACGAGCGTGCCGAGCCGGATCCGCGAGGTCTGCAACGCCAGCCCGGCGAGCGTCAGCCACGCGTCGGTCGGACCGGGCAGGGGGTCGTCGTTGCCCATCGCCAGGTAGTGATCGGAGCGGAAGAAGGCGTCGTAGCCGAGGTCTTCGGTGGCGCGGGCGACGGCGAGAAGATCGTCGTACGCCGCGCCCTGCTGAGGTTCAGTGAAGATGCGCAGGTCCATGACAGGTCATGCTCGCAGATGCGAGCGCAGGCCGCTCGGTGAGGTCAGGAGTCGTCGGAGGCGGTCTCGGGCGCGCCCTCGCCGTCTTCCTCGGCGAAGACGTCGTCGCCGCCCGCGCCTTCGAGGACCGTGAGCTCATTGTCGATGGCCGCCGAGACCTCTTCGGCCTTGTGTTTGATCTTGTCGATGAATTCGGACATGGCGGACTCCTCGGTGCGGGACGGGCTAGTGCACTCGATTGTATTGGTGCGGCGACCGTAATCTGATGACGCGGTAGTTTCCACCACCGGCAGATGGGAGACCACGCGGTGACACAGCGACCATCCCGGCTGGCCGATCTCGTGATCGTGTTCATCGGCGGCGCAGCGGGGACGGCCCTGCGGTGGTTGGCAGAGCAGGCGTGGCCCGCGCACGACGGGCAGTGGCCGGTCGGAACATTCGTCGTCAATGTCGTCGGCGCATTCGTCCTGGGTGCGCTGCTCGAGTCGTTGATCCGCCTCGGACCGGATCACGGGGTGCGACGCCGGATCCGACTCGCTGCGGGTACCGGCTTCTGCGGCGCGTTCACCACTTACAGTGCGTTCGCTCTGGAGCTGAGTCTGCTGGGCAGGGGCGGGCACCTCGTGCTCGGGGTGGCCTACGGCCTGATCAGCGTGTGCGTCGGAGTCCTCGCCGCCTGGTTGGGCGTGCGTGCGGCACGTCGCGGCGTCGCGCTCCGGGGTGGTGCCGCATGATCCCGGCACTGGTCGTGCTCGCGGGAGCCCTCGGCGCAGTGGCGCGGTTCGTGGTCGACGACGTGAGCCGCCGCCGATGGCCGGGAACGTTCCCCGGTCCGGTGTTCGCGATCAACGTGACCGGGTCGCTGCTCATCGGCGTGACGGCGGGCATCGTCATGTTCCACGGTGCGTCGTCGGACTGGGAGGCGGTCATCGGCACTGGTTTCTGCGGTGGCTACACGACGTTCTCCACCTCGGTCCTCGATACGGTCCGGACCGGCGGGCGGCGCGGTCTGATGTACGCGATGCTCACGCTGGTCGGATCGGTCGGTGCGTGTGTGGTCGGCCTGGCGCTCGCGTCGGCCGGGTGAGGTGCTCGAACGCGATTCACGCGAAGGACGCGAGGACCGCCGGGGTCACGAATCGTTCGATCATGGCGCGTTCGTCCGGTCCGCCGGGCACCACGAGCAGCGACACGATGACCCGGACGATCCAGCGCGCGGCGGCGACACCGGAAGCACTGTCGTCGCCGACGAAGGTGCGGGCCAGTGTCTCGATCACAGACGATGACAGCGCGAGTTCGCTGGCCGATCCCGCACCTGCGGGGGAGAACCACGCGGACAGCGCGGGGTCGTCGCGGACGGCGGCGAGCGCGAAGACTATCGCCTCGGTGAGCCGGTCGGCGGGATCGGACAGGTCGCAGGTCCGGTTCGCTACCGCTGCGCCGACGGTGAGGGCGATCTGTTCGACGTACGCGAGCTGCAGCGCGGTACGACCGTCGAAGTGTCGATACAGGGTGGCGCGGGAGCAGCCGACGGCCTCTGCGATGTCGGACATCGACGCATCGGGGCCTTGGCGGGCGAACAACTCCCCGGCGATCGCGAGAATCCGATCCTTCGCTGCGGAGCGTCGCGCCCCTTGAGTCCAGCCTCGCTCACTCATGGCGTGAACGGTACAGACGTCGGACGCCGCACATAGTTGCCGGCTGCCCATTCGATGCCGTCGACATCCACGTCGAACTCCGGGCAACGGGCCAACAATTCCTCGAGCGTGATCACGGCCTGCATTCGCGCGGCGGCGGCGCCGAGACAGTGGTGCATTCCGTGACTGAACGCGAGGATGTTGCGGGGGTTGCGCCGGACGTCGAGTCGCGCGGCGTCCGGGCCGTAGACGTGCTCGTCGCGATTGGCCGATCCGTAACAGAGGAGGACCTTCCGGCCGGCCGGAACCGTGATGCCGCGCAGGTCGACGTCGCGGGTCGTGGTGCGCGCGAGCCCCTGGACCGGGGAGGTGAGGCGCAACAGCTCTTCGACTGCGCCGGGTAGCAGTGCAGGGTCGTCGAGGAGGGCTGCCCGCTGGTCGTGTTCGGTGGCCAATAACTCGGCCGCTCCGCCGAGCATGCCGGTCGTCGTGTCGTTTCCGCCGGCCACCATCGTGAAAGCAAACGCTAAGACGGACAGGAGACCAGACGGGTCGGTCTGCGGATCGTCAGCGATCCCCGCGGCGACGAGATGGGAGACGGTGTCGTCGCCCGGCTCGGTGCGGCGGCGTTCGATGAGTTCGGCGAAGTATCCGGTGAGTTCGAGGACCGCGTCCGCAGCCGTGGTCATCGCGGCGCCGAGATCACCACCGGGGTCGGCTCCGACGATGGACTCGGTCCACGCGTCGAACCGCCTCCGATCCTCGGCCGGGACGCCGAGGTAGTGGGCGACGACCATGCTGGGCAACGGTTTGAACAGCTCGGCGGCGATGTCACCGCCACCGCTCGACCGCAGCGACTCGATGCGATCGACGACGAACTCACGTACCAGTGGCTCCAGCGTCGTCACCTGGCGCGGGGTGAAACCGCGCGAGACGAGTCGACGGAACTCGGTGTGCGACGGCGGATCAAGCATCACCATCGGTGGGTTGTCGGCGAGGCCGATCGTCGCCAGCTCTCCGTACGTCACCGTGAGTCCCTGTGCTGAGGAAAACGTGCGCCAGTCCTTCGCCGCAGCGGTCACATCGTCGTGACGGGTCAACACCCAGTAGTCATCGTTCGGGGCCGAGCGCGGGTGAACGTGGTGGACGGGATCGTGCTCGCGCAGTGCCGCGTACATCGTGAACGGGTCCCGCCAGGACTCTCCGGAACGGAGCGTGAAGCATGGAGACTGATAGTCATTCATGTATCGATAGTGAGACACTATGTAAAAAGTGTCAACATACAATCTGGGAAGAGCTCCCTTGCTAAGGGTGGGCTAACTTGTGTACCACTGGTAGTCATGGACTCCATCAAATCGGCGATCCGTGAACTCAGTGGGGCGCGCTCGCTTCTTACCCTGACCGCTACGGTTGCCGAGGTCGTCGACGTCTCGCCCGGCTTCATCCGTCTGGTGCTGACCGGTGAGGACTTTGCCGAGTACGCCGATCCGCGCCCGGCTGACGCCTTCAAAGCGATGCTTCCCGATCCGACGCAGCCGGCCGGTGTGGCAGTCGAGGCGCCCACTCGCGGTGGCGACGGATTGCCGCGTTGGGAAGGTCTCCCGCCCGTGTTGCGCGCGCTGAGCGTCCGCAGTTTTGATCCGGAGACGCACGCGATGATCGTCGACGTGGCCCGTCATGAGCGCGGTGTTCTGGCGGACTGGCTGTCGAGGATCGGGCCGGGAGACTCGGTGACCTTCAGCGGCATGCGCACCGAATGGCATCTGCCCGACGATGTTGAAAGGGCGGTGCTCTTCGCGGACCCGGCAGGCCTGCCTGCACTGGCGGCGATCCTCGAATCGCTGCCTGCTGAGTTTCCGGCGGTCGCGGTGGTCAGTGTCGAAGACGGAGCCGACATAGCGCTGCTTCCGCCGCGTGACGCGGTGCATGTGCACGTCGTCGACGATCTTCGCGAAGTCAGTGCCGATACGCTGCCTCATCTCGGCGCCGACGGACGCCTCATGGGGTGGATCGCGGCCGAGACGTCCGCTGTTCGGCATCTGCGTCTGGTGCTCAGGAACGACCTCGGCGTCGCGCCCACCGATATGCTGGCGCGCGCCTACTGGACCCGTGACATCGATGGTTCCCAGGCGGATGCGGCCGACCTAGCCAAGTACCAGGAGGCGATCGCTGCTGGAGCCGACATCTCCGACCCGGCGCTCGCCGAGCGAATCAGCCTCGGCGAGTGAAGGGTTGACCACCGATCGCGCAAAAGGCGCGGATCGAGAACGTGCTCGATCCGCGCCTATGTGACGCGAGCCGCCTAGGAGAATCGAACTCCTGACCTATTCATTACGAGAGATATTCGACGCTGGAACTGACCTGCGCCAACTCCCCAAAACCCTACACTACCTGCGAATATCCGCCCAGGGTTGTTGATGGTTGTTGAGCCAAGTTGAAGGCTGTTGTTGTCATTTTGTTGTCACACTCGCGGCTGCGTGCGCCTTGCTGACAGCCTCGGTCAGGGTGTCGAGGTCATCCTCAAAGAGGTCGGAGTAGGTGTTCAGGGTCATTGTTGGCGTGGAGTGCCCCAACATCCTCTGAACAGCGAGAACGGTTGCGCCACTGGCGATTGCGAGGCTCGCGGCGGTGTGGCGCAGTTCGTGCGGGGTCACGGTCGGGAACAGGTCGGCGGCGTCCGCCTTCGCTTGCTCTTGCTCACGACGAATACGGGCGGTGAGACGACCAAGCCGCTTAGCGAGGGCGTCGGTGTTCAGAGGGCGCTCCTCGACCTCACCGGGAAAGAGCCAATCATCGCCCGATTTCCCTTTGACCTGCGCTTTCAATAGGTCAATCGTCATCGGGAAGATAGGCACCTGCCGAGGCTTCCCGGACTTCGGCGGATTTACCAGGAACTTTCCACCCAGCACATCGACGCTGCGCACCACTGAGATTCGCTTACGGCTCAGGTCGATGTCTTCGACTTTCAACCCTGCCATCTCGGAGACCCGTAGGCCGTTGAAGGTCAGGAGTTCGAGTTGAAGCCGCCAGGCGTCATCGTCTCCGGCTGCCTCCAAAAGCGCCTTGACCTGCGCGTGAGAGAGGTAGGTCTTGCTTGACCTCGCCTGCTTCGGTATCGGCAGGCGCTCAGCCGGATTGGCACCGATTCGGCCATCGGCTGCGGCGCGCTTGAAAATCGCCATCAGCACCACGCGGATGTTCGTTAGGGTCGCCGGTTTCGCTCCATGCTCTTCACCCAGTTCTACAAACCAAGTGGTCAAAGCCTTAGCGGTCACCTTCTTCACAGGGACATCAGCCCATCGTGGTTCTACCCAGGTCTTCCACGCGCTCTTACGGGCGGCTACGCCTCGGGCTGCGTTTTGGGACCAATCAAGAGTTAGAACCTCCTCCCAAACATCGCGCACCTTCGTACGGCCAGCGGCGGGAGCGATGTACTTTCCGGTCGAAACATCGGCTTTATGCTGGTCAAGGGCCTTCTTGGCAAGCGTAATCGTTCGATAGCCTCGGTCGGTGGTCTGCTTACCCTCGGCGTTCCGAAACCGCAGGTCATAGACGGTAGTACCGTCTGCTGTTTCGCGGGAGTAGATACCAGGGTGCTTCGTTCTTGCCATGCCACGAGAGTAGCCGATTCAAAACTCGTTGTCAGCCGATATGACAACAGAACCATTGTGCAGGTTGTCCGTGCCGGTGTAGTCCAGATAGGGGAACGTTACAGGTTCAGCGCGTATCTGACTGCAAAGTCAGGTAGCCTGCCGAACCATGAAGAACTATGTACGCAACGCACTGGTCATTGGCGTGGCGAGCGCTGGATTGGTTCTCGCTGGCTGCAGTACGTCCAGTGACGGGGAGAAGCAGACGACCGCCTCCACGGCCAGTGACGCGACGGTGACCACCCAGGCAGACGAGGATGAGACCTATGTGAGCAAAATCGAAGAGCATGATAAGCCCTTTACATTGGGCAACTACATATTCACAAGTTTTTCGCAGGCTTCAAACAATACCCACAAAACAGATTGCAAGCCTGAATACTGTATGCGAGTCGGCGTACGTGAGAAGAGCGGTAAAACGCTTGACGAGAACGAAGTGAAGACACTCCTCGCGACAAATACAGTCACAGTGCCCCTCGACTTCCACCGCGCATGCAATGGGGAAACAAAGGCCAGTGCAGAGAAGGCAATAGCAATGCTGAATCCTGCGAGTCCGGCCATCATTACGGATGACCCAGAAAGGAATTCTACCGACGCAAGCACTAAGGCCGACGCTATGTCGCGTGCGGTAGTGTATATCTCTATCAACGAAGGCGACAAGTTGAGCAGCCTTGCTCTGCTTAACGGGGATGACGCGAGCAAGGCGTGTGTGCCACTTTCCGTGGCAAACGAATCAAAGACCATCAGCGCCGTTCCAAGTCAGTTGCCGCTGTTCTAACTCGGACCATAAACGAATTAGCCCCCGGTTGTGATACCGGGGGCTAATTGCGCGAGAATAGGTCGCTACTTCGCAGGAAACGCCCTGAATACCTGCTGATGGTCCTCGGCATACAGCCCATACATCGTTCCAATGTGCATCAGTTCGTAATGGCGACCCTTGCCATCCTCTCCGAATACTCCTGTGACGGTGAAGTACATGTCAGCATTTTGCAGGCCGAACTGGCTGCCGTTGAGTACTAAAGTGTCGCCCTGAATCACATCACCAAACTGACACATTGACCCTCGGTCAACAGACTGGCTCATGACTTCTTCTCGTGGATTGAGATAAGGGTTTCTACGGTCTCTAAGGACGGCAGTTCTTTCGCTGGAACCAAAGAGACTGAGGTTCCATTCTCCCTGTTGTATTCAGAGATTGCGTCGTTGAGGTCGTCCAGGTTATCGACCTCGGTCAATGTACTGAGCCTCATCCAAGCATTCCATACCTCATTGGCCTCGACGAGCCTCGGACATGCTTCCCCAGGGGAATCCACCACGTCATCGGGAGTCATCCGAAAGGACCGAGTGACGTGGTTGGTCCCAGGGGACTTGAACAGAAACTCTCTACCTGATTGCTCGTGGCGGATGAGGGATACCTTGGTTATACGCTCCGCCGACGAGTTAAGCGCAGCAGAAAAGTCGTTCCCGGCATTCACTTCAAGAACTTGAAAACTCAATGGCTCGTCCTCAAGGCCAAGGAAACCTCCATCGAGAACGATAACGTCTCCGTCATCGACCTCTGACAGAGGTACTGACTCCATGCCTAAGAGTGGTCGCTTGCTCATGAATCTATGCCCGATTCTGCAGGGATATAACGAACGACGATATCGTCGTCCTTGGCGAAGAGGCCATAGGCGACACCATTGTGCATAACCTCGTACTTTCGGCCTTCGTCCTCGGCCTCCAAGATTGCGGAGATTCCAAAACCAAGTTCCACGTTGCCCAGGCCAAAATCCTTACCATTTAGTAGGATTATGTCGCCAATAACAACGGAACTGAATGGTATCGCTTCGGACTGGTCTATCATGTAGTCTCGTTTCTCTGAATGTTAGAAAGAAGGCCACAAGGGCAATTCAGTGCCAACGGGGATGTACTCGATTACGAGTTCTCCAAATCGAAGTCCATACACCTCGCACATTCCCTTATCGGTGTCCACCTTCAACTCTTGAACAACAAGCACGTCGTCAGCACCAGTGGAGCAAAACTTGGCCGGAACGACCGCCACATCTTCGGCTTTCAGGTTCTCAACCAGCGACTTTCGAACAGTCATAGACCCCTGGCGCTTACTCACGATGACCCCTCCCTGTGGCTCTCACAAGTCTATGGAACCACAGGGAGGGGGCAGGGGGACGGCTTACGCGGCCAGTCCGCGACCTCGACCTCGCTTCCGTTCCTGCTGCTCCACGCGGCGTTGCTTCTCTTCTCGTAGCGCTTCCTGGGCTTGTTCGGTGGAGGCACGCGACTTAGAGCGTTGACGCTCTTGGGCCTCGGCCTGCCTCTGCTTCTCCTGCAAGGCAACGGCTTTCACCTCCTCATCTGAGACTCCGAAGCGGAGTATGCGACGAGCCTTCCGCTCGTCAGCAGGCGATACGCGGGTGGCTGCGCGGTCAAGCGCCGGGGCGTCCTTGCCGCTGGTCAGGGCTTGCTCCCTGATTGCCTCACGGGCTTCCTCCTTGCTCGCTCCGGCACTGGGGACATAGACAAGATGGTTCTCAGTCTTTCCGCGTGTCATACCGGGGTACAGCGCCTCGCGCTCCATGCGTTCATCTGCGAGGAGCCACGCCTTATCCACTGTGCGCCCCTGGGCCGCGTGTGCTGTGGAGGCACCGTAGGTCAGCACTCCGTCCTCAATTGCGGTCGTAGGAATGGTGACCACCTTCTCCGCACCTCCTGGGCCAGCGGGTAATAGCACCCTCGCTGAGCCGTCGCGGTTCCAGCCAACCATTGTGCCTGTCCAGCCATTTTGGAACTTCTCGCTCTCGCCAATCTTAGGCTGATTATTCCTTGTCAGACGCACTTGTTCGCCCTGGTGAAGTACTCCCACAGTGTTCGTCTTCTTGTCCAAGATGACCTCGTGGGCAGTGTCGGCGTCCAAGTGTCCAGCCTCTACCAGCCGCTTCTGAATGGCTTCTCCGAGTGCGCGGCTATCGGCGCGGGTCGCAGCCATCGCCAGTAGTTCTGACGGCTCTTGACCTGCGTTGATAGCCTCTACATACTGCTCAGCGATGGCCTCGACAGCAATCTTCTTACCTACATCGCGGGGTAGTTCCTCTCCCTCGTGGGCCTCCATCCACTGTTGGACATGCTCATCCTCGATGATGTGTAGACAGTCCTTCTCATCCTGGTATTCGAGGTATTCATCGACTGCGGCTTGTCCCTGCTTAGTGTTATCTGAACGCCACCAGGCTTCCTGCAAATCGCGCTCCTTGGAGTCCTTCGCTCGGTAAGTAGTCGTGAGTTCCACGGCTCCGGCTTGCTTCGCTACAACCTGAAATCCAGTAGACTTGCCGATACCTTGAAGTTGTCGCTCATCGCCAACGAGAATGACCTTCCAGCCGCGTTCATCGGCGTTTCTCAGAACATTCTCCAAGTCATCGTTGTTGGTCATAGCGGCTTCATCGAGCACCAGCAAGACCTTTTCATCCTTCTTGACCTTGGTAGCATTTGCTCGTCTTGCGAGACCGTCACCCCGCTCGCTGAGTTCCTTGAACCGCTCATCTCGCTTCGGTCCAGGGTTCAGTTTCTTCGCTGCTGCCCGGTCCCTCTTGAGTTTTGCGAATTCATCGGACAGGTTCGGGTGGGCTTCATCGAGGGACTTTAGGAGACTTTGCAAGTCCTCCTCTGCGTGCCGTTCCTTGTTCTGAACTCGGGCTTGGAACTTCCGTACCTCGGCAATTTCATCGTTGCTCAGACCCTCTTCCCAGTAGCCTTTCTCCATCGCATATGCGAAGCGCGCCAGGCTCATCGACCTATTGACATTTGCTTCCTTCAAACTGTCCGCAGTACGGGCAGCGGTCGCCAGTCCCACAACCTCGTAACCCTCTCGTTGGTGCAGTTCCACGACCGGGGCGAGAGAGTATGTCTTGCCCGCACCGGCAGGGGCTTGTACCACTGTCAGACTGTTCTTTGAAAGTGTTGCAGCAGCCAGCATGTCCTCCTGTTCGGGCGTGAGGTTCGCGCGCTCAGCGGCGTCCAGAACCTTCTTTAGATTCATTGGATTATGACGATTCTCCGTTGTCAGTCGCTCAGAAATATCCCGAATGTTCTGTTCCTGAGCCAAGGCGTCGGAGGTTGTCAAGACTTGATTTTGCTTCGTGAAAACCCAGTCTCCGAGTTTCTGGTCCTGATAATCAGTCAGTGCCAAAACCCTGTCATCATTAAGTGCTGCGGCAAATAAGCCTTCGATTTGCTTCGGTGTCATATTGGGGTCAGCGTTGGCGATGGTGGCCTTATACAGTTCCTTCATCGTGAAAGACGAGCGGTCCGAGACAACATCTTTGAGTATCTTTTCCACGCCTTCTAACTTCTCAATGTTGTCTCGCTTCCTCTTCGCCTCCGCCAACTCCTGCTGCACCTTGGCTTCCTTCTGAACTTCATCAATGACGTTCTTCTTCCCGTACGGATTCTCCTGCTTCCAGCGCTCGAAAGACTCGGCTTCGCTCTCTTCCTTGCCGACGCGGGAGGCGAGATTAGCGGCCTGGCGAGCATTCCGGTTGCCCTTCGCATTCGACTTTCCCTGCAAGATTTGTAGGTACTTTTCATATTCGGCTGCTTGCTGCTTGACTACTCGGGGAACGGTCTCACCGGAAGATACAAGGCCGTAGGAACGCTCATATTCGTGAAGGTTTCCCTCCACTTTGCGCCGCAGAAGGTCATCAGCAGCGGTCATTTCATCAAGCCTCTCCGCTATCTGCTGAGACCTCTGGGAGTGTGCCTGAAGCGTGGCTTCGTCAAATCCCCAGACCTCACGAAGGCCGTTGTCCTTAGTGTAAAAGTCAAGCCCAAACTCTCGGTTCAACTTGTGGGCCAGTCGTTGCTCATAGGTCGTTCCAACGAGGGCTGCACCATTGAAAATGTGGGTGCCGGAGAGAGTCGTTCGCCTACCATCTTCGGTCTGTGCAGCCGCCGAAATGAGAGTGTGGCCGTGGAGGTGTGGGTCGCCTGCACGGCTACTGAACTCCGTTTTGCCAAAGGTTTGTACAGGACTTGCGGCTACCGTTTCCACTCCATCTTTGCCTCGTCTGGCTACGAAGATTCCTTCCTCCTCAGCCCAACCAAGAGCCTCCCTGATGGCCTCATTATGGAGTTGGACAATGCGTTCTCGGGTCTCCGAATCCGAGTATGCGGCGATGACTGAGACTCCCTTAGGAGCCGAAAAAGTGAGGTCGTAGGAGGAGACTTCGGAGGTCTTAGAAGCCTTCTCCTCCCACCGTTGACGGAACTCATCTCCAAGGTCTTGTCCTGTCTCGGGGTGAAGTCCTGAGCGTAGCGCTGAGAGGGAGAAGGAGTTCAATTCTCCGTCGTATCCGACTGACTTTGCCAACTTTTGAGTGGCTAACAGACCGGGGTCCGTGAGGGAGTTTCCTTCAATATCCTTACCCAAAAGATGGTTCAAAAGGTCATCCTGGGAGACCGATTCTCCGGTAGAAACATTCACCAGCCGGTCGCGTTTCTCGCTCGCGTAGTACCTTGCGGCACCCTTGGTCCGGCCCTCTTGGAGGTCGCCAAAGTCGAAGTCTCCTTCGGAAAGTTCGAGTGCTTCATCGCGGGAAATCTCGCCTCGCTCAAGTTTCTCGGCGTAGTAGGCCGATAGTCCTTTAGCGCTCGATGTGTTGATTGGGGATACAGAAAGCATAGAAAGTTACCTCCGGGTCAATAAGCAGGGAGACGGATTCTCCATTGCATTACTTACAACCCTGGGCGCGGTTGGCATTTACATTGCATTACCCCATACGGGACGCCGCAGAACCCTCCGAAGGATGGGTAATGCAACTGCGTGTTAAAGATAAATAGGTTTTTAGATGTTAGGGGTAGATGAGGAAGATTAAGAGGTGAGAAAGAGAAGGTGAGAGAAGGAAAAGTAGGTGAGAAATGAGGTGAGAGAGGTAGTGAGAGAAGAGGATGTGAAGGAGAGAAAGTTGAAAGTTGGAAGTTGGAGCACTTCGTAAGTGCTTGGAGTATGTGAGGCACATCACATAAAGATGTTCCGATAATGAAGGTAGCAAATGCTACTCGCGCCGAAGGTTATTTGTATAAGCAACAGAGTTCGCGTAAAGCGACTGGACATGTGGAGGAAGGAGAATGTATTTCGAGAAACTATTGAGTGTGCGGGTTTCCCCCGATGTTGTGGAGAGAATGCGAAGCGCGGCCGAGTCGCACAACACGACCTCAGCCCAAGTGTGGAGAACCGTGCTCGATGGGCTGGACACCCAAGAGCCGATGGATTCGATTACAAAGCCAAGCACCGATGTACGGAAGCAAGTTGTTGTGCGAGTGTCTGAGCGACAGTATCGAAAGTTTATGTTGGCTCGCGCATTGAACGCTTGCACGGCTGTGGATTTGTTCGAGAGCGTCAACCCTTCGGCGGCGATGAGCCAGGAGGTTGTGAAATGACTGAATGGTTTATAGCGCTGGCAGTGTGTCTGTACCTCTCGGCTTATGCGACGGCTGTCTATTGTCGGAGCAACAGACTTGTGAAGCACGGAGGCAAGGCCGTTGTAGCAATGTCCGCGTTGGTGGTACTGGCACCGATGACGCTCATCGGACACAAGAGGAGTTGGACCCGAGTTGCTTTCGCTCGCAACTGCACGCGGCTCGTACGGAGCACAACGAAGGCTCTGGGTGAACTGGTCCTCGCGGCGGGAATGGCATTCAAAGTCATCGGGCAAGGGATGGCGTGGGGATGGCGTCGAGCAACCGGCTCGGCGGGACGGAAGAAGGTAGAAGTCAACTAAACACGAGGTGATGGAGATGAGAGTTTCAAAGTTAGAGGTGCTGCGGCTTAGGTGGCTTGTGAAGCGGGTGCGCTTCATAGAAAGAAACTACACCGATGATTTGGTCATCGAGAACTGGAAGAGATACAAGTTCGTGAAGAAGGAAGGACAAAACTATACGGAGGATGAATGAGATGAAAACGATGATGATGTTGGTCGTGCTGCTGGGGCTACTCGCCTTGGTCGTGTGGTTGTGGAGCAGGTATGGAAAGCCCAAGAGTGCGTCACCGCTGAGCGATAGCGTCGAGCACGCGACCGGGAAGCACAAGGACCTACCTACGGTGAAGAACAGGGAGAGCCTGCCGAAGGATGGGGTTGTTCTTGGTCGCGTGCTCAATGGGGAGGCAGTAGGTCATCGCGTCGTTGCGACCACGGGGACGACTGGCATTGTCGTAGGACCGACAGGCGCGGGAAAGACTCAGAAGGTTCTACTTCCGGCTGTACTGCGGCAGGATGGGCCGCTTCTGACTACCAGCACTAAGGATGAACTGGCAGCGGAGGCGGTCTATGTCGGCCTCACCAAGGGACGCGTGTCCGTACTCGACCCTGCGGGAGTAGTGAGCCACGATTCGCTAACGCCACTCGTGGCCGTATGGACACCCCTACAGGGTTGCTCGGACTGGCAGGAGACTGCCAAGGCAGTAGCGCAACTCGCGATGAGTGAGAGCGGTGATGTCTGGAAAGAGCAGGCTACCGCGCTGATGACTGCCGTGTTCTGGTTGCTGCGCCGCTTCCCTGGAACAAGCCTCGCGGATATGACAATACTCGTTGAGGCTCTGCGTACGGCTAAGGACGCTAAGAAGGAAGAGGAGGCGTTGCCGAAGGTCGGTGATACCTTCCAAGACTTCATCGTGTATCTGAGTTCCGGGGTGTGTTCAGGTTGGGAAGCCGGAAGGATTGCGGTCGATAGATGGGCTAAGGATGAGAAGGTGGATAGCGCAGACGCGGGACTGGTCGTCGATGTGTTGCTGTCGATGGAGAGTATCGCCGGGGCCGAGGAAACCATAGCAGGTGTCATTTTCTCATTCAACGCGATAAAGAACAGCAGCCTCATCTATGCGTCTCACGCTTACAACCGAAAGTGGGATGACCCAGAAAACTTGGACCTAAACGATTGGGCGCGAAGCGACAGCGATAGCCTGTTCATAGTCTCTCCCGACTCAGCAGTGCACTTCATGGGATACTTCTGTTCCTTTATCAACGCGAGCATGAGTGCTTTGGACTCGGCAGCCTGGGCGCAGCCTGACAGGACTCTACCAAAGAGGGCACTTCTTGTGCTGGACGAGTTGGCTAACATTTGTCCCCTTCCCGACCTTCCCTCATGGTTGAGCACGAAGCGTTCGCAGAACATCGCCTTCTTGCTCGGACTACAGGGCTTCTCCCAGTTGGTGGAGCGATACACGGAAGATGGATATAACACCATCGTCAATAACTCCAATATGTTCGTGATGGGACTCGCGGGTTCGCAGGACAACAAAACAGTCGAGCACTTCTCGAAGTTTGCCGGTGAGCGGCTACAGGAGATTAAGACGAAAAGCAAGAGTGTCAGCAAGCCGAAGGGTGTCTTCACTGACGACAAGAAGGAAAAGACCACTGAGAGCATTAGTGAGAATGTGTCTGCTTCCTACAGGAGCCTCGCTACTCCCTACGGTCTGTTTCAGATGAACAACGACGAGGCCGTGGTGCTCATCCCATCGAGGCGCTTTGCTCGGGTGAAGACCCTGCCCGCGTATGCGGACGAGGAATTGCGGACTATGCGGCGTGAAGCGAAGTTGAGCGTCGAGTCAGCCTTGTCAGAAGCGGAGGCTCGGGCTTTGGCTGCCGAACGCGAAAGAGTTCAGTTGAAGAAGAGGAAGGAACGCGAAGACTACTTCGCAAGTGAACACTTGCGTCGAACCGATGACACAGACAACTTTGCCGAAGCCTTTGGTGACCACACGGATTAGAGGGCAAGAGGTCCACGGCGGAGACGGGGTTCTCGCGGCAGCACCTCGCAAGGAGGCTCCAGCACCAAGCGTGCGGGGCCTCCTTTGCTGCCTGCGGGCCTAACTCGGCTGTGTTGGTGTAGTTGGTGGCGATGGATTGAAAGTCGCTCTACAGGCCAATGAGGGGCCAATACTGGCGTATTACGAGTTCAGGCAGAGGCCGGTCGGGCGGATGGCACATAAATGTGATGAGGCTCACACGAGAAGATGGCATTTGCTGGCGGAAAACGCTACTCGCGCGCCGACAGTGAATATTAAGAGGTTGAGGGAAAGCCTAAGACCAAAGAGTTACGGAGGTAAGAGAGGATGATTCTTCCAGCAGGTTACAACGGAATGACTGAACTTGAGGCATATAAGGATTTGCTGCTCACCATTCCAGCCGCAGAGAGAGAATACCGCAAGGCCGAGAAAGAGTTCGTTGCATACCTCGCGAAGGTTAGTGGTGAGAAGGTGTCAACGGTCAGGAAGATTGTTAGAGAAAGCATTCCAACTGACTACGAAGGCTTCGGCAAGGACGGAATGTTGGAGGAAATCCTGAATGAGTTGGGATATGTGCCTCCGCCTGTGATTGACCCGCAGTGGGCATGCCTGAGCCAGGTTGGAATTATTGAAAACCTCTTCAACAATTCCGCCAATCAGGCTCTGTACCTTCGGCGCAAGCAGCACTACCTGAGCCGTGTAGAAGGCTATTTGAACGAAAAACTGTATGGAGGAGGTGAAGGTAGATGAGTAAGTGGAGTGAAGACAAGAGTGGGTTGATGGTTCCGAAAGGACTGGAAAGGCTCACACCTGCGCAGAAGGCGCGGATGACGAAGGCTAAGCCCAATCCTGGACAGATGACCTTGCACCAGGAGTTTCTGAAAGGTGGTGTGCCTCGTAGTCCGTCTCAGATTGTGAATCGAGTAGCGAAGATTGCTGCTGTGCGGGATGGCGGGATGAGCGATAAACAGAAGACTGCTCAGTCTGTCTTGGAGCGCATGGCGCAACGCGAGGAGCAGAGGCAGGCTAAGCGGGAGCGCGCAGCACAGGAGGCGGAGCACAAGTACCAGCAACATCGTGCGGAGAAGAAGGCCGAACACAAGCGAAAAGGACGAGGGAGGTAGAGATGAAGACTTTAGAATTTGTTGAGCAACCAGTGTTGGAGGAAGAGTATGCACGCTATTTGTCTGCGATGAAGGTTGTTGAGAGAGTATTCGGAACTACTAAATCCGAGGTGAAAGGAGAATGCTACGAATTGGGGATATGACGATAAACTTGTTTGCAGCAACGCTGCTGGTCATTGTACTCATTGTGGTACTGGCTTTGCTATACGGCTTCGCCTACGCTCTCGTGACGACGGCAAAGGAGAAGGCACAAGAGTTGATGTTGAAGGCAAAGGACAGCGGGAAGAAGGAAGAACCTATCAGCGAAGTTGAGAAGGTAGAGCAGACCCCCGAAGTGCAAGAAGATGTGTTTGCGGCGTTGGAGGCGCAGATGAGCCAAGAGGCGAAATTCAACGCGGAGTTGCACGGAAAGTTGTCCGAGAAGGAGTTATTGAGTGGCACCGGGTTCACGGAACAGGAGGAGATTGACGCAGTGCAAGAAGAATTGCAGAAGATTATCGAAAGAGGAGGTGATGTGCGATGAGCGGGAAGGATTGGGTTCTGCATAAGAACACACAGGCAGCGCGGCGTGCTCGGTGGTCGCGAGGAGGTGAGGAGCGGCCAACGCTGGCGGCGCTGGACGCTATCGCGGAGGAGAAAGCGCAGGTAGAACGCGAGATTGCCGACGACTTGGCGAGTTCGCACCTGCTGAGGCAGATGGAGGAGTTGCTGTCGCAATGGGATTGACTGTGCTGCAACACGATTGAGGCCCCTGGTACTCGCTACCAGGGGCTTTGTCGTATCCAGTGGATACCCTGCGGCATATGAAACTCTTGGGGATTCTGCTGTTCCTGATGATGGTCGCCACCGGACAACTCAGCGGATGGGTGGTACTCCTGCTCCTGGCACTCTGGCCTGCGTACCGAGTTCTGATTGCGCTTGTGAAGGATTGAGTTGGGTAGTTGCACCTTGCGCCGAAGGTAGTGGATACCTGGTCCGAGGAAGAGCCTCAGACCTAACGATTTGCCCGAGGTGATGGAGATGTTCGACTTTAAGATTACAGGAAAGACGCTGGTAGCAGGCGGTTTGGTCAGCGCGGCGCTCTTTGCGACTGGACTTGCGACCAGTCCCGCGTTCGCGGATGAGGGCTCAGAGTTCAAGGTGAAGGACGACACCGCCGTGTCCTCGCTTGTTCAGAGCAAGGCTGACGATGTGCAGGCGTCCGGCGGACTGCTGACCAGCACCGATAAGGTCATCAGCACGAGCGGACTGATGTTCAAAGAGCCGATTGAGCAGAAGGTGCGTGCTTCCCACTGGCGTGAGGGGATGACACTGGTCACGGCCATTTGCGCTGGTGAGCCGGGTCATGTGGTCACTGTAAAGAGTGACGGCGAGACCTCCGAAGTCTGGCGACCTGCGCCGATGGTCGAAGACATTCCTCTACCCAACTTCAAGAATGAGGTTGAGAGCGCTGTAGGCGCAAAGGTCCAGTCTGGCGGCTGGCCGAACTCGGTACTCGTGAGCCTGCCATTCGACAGTGCCGAATCGTGGTTGCCGAAAATCCACGGTGTGCTCCCGAAGTGCGCTGTAGGCGAGAAGTTCGACGGCTCCACCGCTGTTCAGGCTGATGAGAGCGGTTCTGAGGAGGCTTCCAAGCCCACTGAGACAATGACACAGGAGGAGCGCGACGCGCTGCCCATCTGGGGAGAGTGAGCCACAGAAACCCCCTACACGCCATGTGTAGGGGGTTTCTGCTTGTCCGGAGGTGATGGACTTCGTACGCCTGGCGGGGAGGAGGAACAACCTGCTCAGGCAGCCTGTGACGGCTGCTGCATACCATCGGCGCACACTACTACGAGGGCAAGTTGACGGCGCGAGAATTTTTCGGCACGACAAACCTCTTCGAGGTTCAGGCACTCCGTGCCCGTGTAGTGGTCTCTTTCGTCTGAACTGCGGTAACGCTGTGGCTGGAAAGGCGGGGGTCGCTGGCGCTCCTGGGAGCCTCGCTGTCGCTCGTTCCCGTCTACTCCTGTGGAGAGTTGAGGGAGTAGGTGCAGGTGAGAAGGTAGATGTTGATGTAGAAGTGTCGAACAACCATGTATCGGTAGTAGCCGATGATTGAGTGCGGAAGTCTTGAAGGGTGTTGGAGAAGCCGGTGGCCTCGGCTTTCGGTTCTGTGGAACCTTCCCACCTCGAAAGCAGCACCTTCACAGGTGAGCCGAGTAGTTGTTTTTCTCTGCAAAACTTTCTGAGTATCCCAGAAATTCGGATTATTGACGTTCGGTTAGTTAGACAGTTCTTCCAGTACCTCACCCTTGGGTAGGGCTGCAACCACTCGCAATGTATCTCGCTTGATACTTCGTGTTTAACTTCTCGACAGACTTCTCAGGCCCTCTCTAACAGGGCTACTTCCGATGTACCAACACCGGAGGAGAAGACTTCAAGGCTCATCTCATACCACTACCTATTACTGTGCCTGCTGTCGCGTAACTCCAAACTTGACCACCGAGAAATTGGCGAACCGTAGGGAGCCTGGCCGAAGGCCCTGGCACGAAGTGCCTAACCTCGTAGAGGTTTCGCGCCTCACGGCGACGCTGGCGCTGTTTCGCGTGCGCCCGGTGTATCGGGGCGGATGAGGCGAGAAAGTCGCTCTACGGGGCAAATAGAGGGTAGTGCTGGCGTCAGGGCTGAAATAGGTTCTTCTCGATGTGTTCGGCAATGTCAGTGGCGCGGTATCGGATGCTCCGTCCAAGAGTGACCCAGGGCGGCGGCTCTTCCCGCGTCCTCCATGACCTGAGGGTCTGCTCGGGAACGGCGAGGTAGGCGGCTGCTTCTTTGCTGGTCATCAGCGCCGGAAGGGTAACGGAGACAACGCTTTTCGATGGTGGTAGAGGCTTTGGGGAATCCCTGAGCGCGTATCTCGGTGCCTGCTCACACAACGGGTCGAAGACTATGGTCTCCTCTGCGAGTGCCAACCCTGCGCCTCGCTCCTCTGCCCATTGCTCCATCCTGACGCGCCTACTCGCTGGCGAACCACCGAAGATGAGGGTTGGGTGCAGGCCGTGCCGTTCCAGCGCGGCAGCGAGGATATGGGGCACTCCCTCGGCGTTGCGGTTCAGGGGCGCGCCGATTCCGTATGCCTCCCAGTCGGCCAAGGCAGCGGCGAGGCGTTCCAGGTCTTCGGGCGGTGGGTTGCCCAGCACTCGGACACCGGCGCTGAGGTTCGTCATGTGGTCAGGATAGGGCCTTTTCGAGGCCGGTTGTTGTCATTCTGTTGTCAAACGGCCATCTGCCGCCCTGACAACAAGAAAGCCTCGGCTCGGAAACCGGGGCTGACCTGCTATTTTGTTGGAGCCGCCTGGGAGAATCGAACTCCCGACCTATTCATTACGAGTGAATCGCTCTACCGACTGAGCTAAGGCGGCGTGCTGCCTCTCGGCAGCCTGGATTATGTTACAGACCAGACTGTCGTGGGAGCAAAACGGCTCGCAGATGCTCGAATCGGCGTCTGAATCGGATCAGTCGGTGTTTCGTCGTGAGGTCTCCGACGCGACGAGAGCCCGGCCGTCCGCGTCGGACAGGCCGACGCCGAAGACATCCCGGAGCAGTGTCGGAAGCTCGTCCACCGACACCTCGCGCGAGGCCTGCGTCCCGTCGGGCGCTGCGGTCGTCAGCGTCGAGTCGTCGAGTGTGTGATGAACGTCGACGCCGAACCGTTGGACGAAGGGCCGAGTTACGAACGGGGACCGCGACGACGTCGACACGAAGTGGCTGCCGACCCGGTAGTCGATCGGGAACTGCGGGTTCGTGGTGAACGTATGGCGGTCGATCCACTCGTCGCCCACGCGATGCCACAGGGTCCACCGGTCAGTGCCGAAGACATCGCCGACCGGTTCGGAGGTCAAGCGGAGTCGCCAGCCGTCCTGGTCGACCTCGGTGCCGTCGACCATCTCGATCGGCTCGAGCGGGCCGCGTCCGAATCCGACGTCGCACACGTACCGGCGTCCGCCCGACTCCACGACGATCACCGCGTGCGTCGGTGGGCGCGACGACCAGTCGCCGCCGAGGGTGACCCGTCCACTCAATGCAGTGAACCGGAACCCGATTCGCTCCAGCGCCGCCGCGAACACGGTGACGTGCTCGAAGCAGTAGCCGCCGCGCCGCGAGTCAATCAGCTTGCGCTGCAAGGACTCCAAGGCGAGCGGGATGCTCCGCCCGAGCATGATCTCGAGGTTCTCGAACGGGATCGACGTCGTATGGCCGCGATGCAAGGCCGCGAGAGTGTCGAGCGTCGGTGACGGCTCCCCGGTGAAGCCGATTCGGGCGAGATACGCAGAGAGGTCGAGGTCGTCGCTGTGCCACGGGGTCATGACGTCCATTGTGGGGTCTCGACCGGGGATAGGGTCTCGACTCCGCTCGACCAGCAGAATGGGGCTCGATCGGCGAAGGTGGGTCTCGACTCCGCTCGACCAGCAGAATGGGGCTCGACCAGCAGAATTGGGCTCGGTCGGCGAAGGTGGGTCTCGACTCCGCTCGACCAGCAGAAATGGGCTCGACCAGCAGAATGGGCTCGATCGGCGGAACGAGCGCGACTACTTCGGAACGAGCGCGATTACTTCGTGACGCCCTCGATGCGGGCGGCGGCGGCAACGGCCTCGGCGACGGCGGGGGCCACTCGCGGATCGAGAGGGCTGGGGACGATGTGGTCGGCGGCCAGATCGTCGCCGACGACGCCGAAGATGGCGTCGGCCGCTGCGAGCTTCATGCCCTCGGTGATGCGCCGTGCGTCCGCATCGAGCGCGCCGGCGAACACGCCGGGGAACGCGAGGACGTTGTTGATCTGGTTCGGGAAGTCGCTGCGACCGGTCGCTACGACCGACGCGTACTTCGCTGCGACCTCGGGGTGGATCTCCGGATCCGGGTTCGACAGTGCGAAGACGATCGCACCGTCGTTCATCGATGCGATTGCTTCTTCGGGAACGGTGCCCGCCGAGACGCCGAGGAAGACGTCGGCGCCCGCGAGCGCCTCGGCCGCACCACCTGTCAGCCCGCGCGGATTGGACCATGTCGCGAGAAATGACTTGAACTCGTTGAGGTCCTCGCGGTGACCGCCGATGATCCCCTTCGAATCGAGGATCACGATGTCGGGGACGCCTGCCGCGTGCAGGATCTTGGCGCATGCGACGCCGGCCGCGCCCGCGCCCGAGATGACGATCTTGAGTCCGGAGATGTCCTTGTCGAGGTGGGTCAGCGCACCCTTGAGAGCGGCGAGGACGACGATCGCGGTGCCGTGCTGGTCGTCGTGCATCACCGGGCAGTCGAGTGCTTCGGCCACCCGCCGCTCGATCTCGAAGCACCGCGGAGCCGAGATGTCCTCGAGGTTCACGGCTCCGAAGCTCGGACGCAGGCGGATCAAGGTCTCGACGATCTCGTCGGGGTCGGTCGTGTCGAGCACGATCGGGATCGAGTTGAGGCCCGCGAACGTGCGGAACAGCGCGGACTTGCCCTCCATCACCGGAAGTGACGCGCGGGGTCCGATGTCGCCGAGGCCGAGAACGGCGGTCCCGTCGGAGACGACGGCGACCAGGCGGTCGGTCCACGTGTATTTGTCGACGAGATCGCGGTCCGCGGCGATGGCGCGCGACACCTGGGCGACTCCAGGCGTGTAGGCGATCGACAGGTCGCGCTGCGTGTCGATCGGCGAGCACAGTTCGACCGACAGCTTGCCGCCCTCGTGTGAACGGAAGATCTCCTCATCAGTGATGGGTACGTTCGCGAGGTTCTGGCTTGTCGCGTTGTGGTCGTCTGCCGTGCTCGTCACGCTTACTCCTCGATCTCCGGTGTCGCCGGAACTGCTGGGGTGTGCACTGATTCTGTCATGCGTGACGCAGCGCACGCAGGCCGGTCGCCGGTCTGTGAGAGTTTTACCGAAGAGTAGGACAGAAGTAGTATGCATCTTGTGTCTATGACGTATTCAGCGGCGGATCGGGTGTACGCAGACGTGAAGGAACTCATCCTCACCTGCGAGCTCCCCGGTGGAGAGCTCATCAGCGAGGGCGAGGTCGCGCAGCGGTGCGCGGTGAGCAGGACGCCGGTACGCGAAGCGTTCCTCCGGCTCGCCGCCGAAGGGTGGATGCGGCTGTATCCCAAACGCGGCGCACTGATCATCCCCGTCGGCGACCAGGAGGCTCGCGACGTCGTGGATGCGCGCATCCTCGTCGAGTCGCACGCGGTGCACTCGGTGGCAGCGCGACCAACGGTGCTCGCCGACCTCGTCGCTCAACTCGACGCGAACCGCACGGTGCATCGAGCCACTGACCCGTCCGAAGCGGCCGAGTTCGCCCGGCTCGACGCGCAGTTCCACCAGTTGATCGTGGCCACGGACGGCAACTCGCTCCTCGGCGACTTCTACACGTCGCTGGGCGAACGGCAGCGCCGGATGACCGCAGCGCGACTGCATCTCGGACCGGAGATCGCCGACCGGATCCACGCCGATCACGCAGCACTGGCAGCGGCGATCGGCGACGGCGACGCCGACGGGTTCACCGATCTGCTCGCGACCCACCTCGCAGGCGTCCACGACGTCGAACGAACGAGTCGGTACCGAACCAGAGACAACGCTGACCGGGCAGAGAAGAACGGGGGACACCGATGAGCACGCTCCGCACAGCAGGCTGGCCTGCCGTCTGCCTCGCCGTCTTCGCCGCGGCCTGGGGCGGCAACGAGTTCACCCCGCTGCTGGTCATGTACCGCACCACCACCGACATCTCGCCGGTCGTCGTCGACGCTCTCCTGTTCACCTACGTTCTGGGCATCGTCCCGGCTCTGTTGATCGGCGGTCCGTTGTCGGACCGGTATGGACGTCGGCCACTGATGCTGCCGTCCCCGGTGATCGCCGCGGTCGGCTCGGCGCTCCTCGCCGCCGGATCCGATTCCGTACCGCTGCTGGTGGTCGGACGCGTCGCCAGCGGTGTGGCGTTGGGTCTGGCGATGGCCGTCGGCGGCAGTTGGATCAAGGAGCTCTCCGATGTGAACGGCGCCAGCGCGACAGCGGGTGCACGACGCGCCGCATTGAGCCTCACCGCAGGCTTCGGTGTCGGCGCGGGCGTCGCCGCGATCCTGGCCCAGTGGGCGCCGTGGCCGGGGCAGCTCTCGTACCTGATCAACATCGTGCTGTCCGGCGTCGCCTTCGCAGCGTTGGTGCGTGCGCCGGAGTCGCATGCACCGCGCGACACAGGTCGCAGCCTGGGGCAGGACCTGCGGATCCGGTCGGCACGGCACCCGCGCTTCTGGCTGCTCGTCGCGCCCGTCGCGCCCTGGGTGTTCGGCGCGTGCGCCGTCGCCTACGCGGTGATCCCTGCATTCATGACGGACGAGACGTCGAGCTGGTCGATCGCGTTCGCTGGACTGTGCTGCGTCGTCGGCCTCGCCGCAGGCTTCCTGATCCAGACGCTGGGCAAACGACTCGACAAGCCGGGTTCGCCCCGCACCGGTGTCTTCGCGCTGCTGTTCGTCGCCGTCGGACTCGGCACGTCCATCCTGGCCGCGTCCACCCACATGGTGGCGTTGGCGCTGATCTCGGCTGCCGTCCTCGGCTGCGGATACGGCATGGCCCTGATCTCCGGTCTGCTCGAAGTGCAGCGGATCGCTCGGCCGGACGAGCTCGCCGGACTGACGGCGGTCTTCTACGGACTCACCTACCTCGGGTTCGCGTCACCGGCCATCATCGCTGCGGTCATGGAGCGCTTCGATTCGGTCGGCTACGGCGAGGCGTTCGGGTTCGGCATCGCGATGGCGCTTCTCGCAGTGGTCGTGATGGTGGTCGGCAACCGCACTCGGATCGCGGGGCCGCACACCATGCGGAGCCAGATCACGGACGTCGAGTTGACGCACGACGACGCGGCTGCGAACCGCTGACGGTCAGAACGCGCCCGGCCTTACTCGTCCACGTCGGGGAAGCCATTCGGGTTCTTCGACTGCCAGCGCCACGTGTCCTCGCACATGTCGTCGATGGTGCGGGTCGCGCGCCAACCCAGTTCGGCGTTGGCCTTCGACGGGTCGGCCCAGTACGCGGGCAGGTCGCCTGCGCGGCGCGGGAGCACCTCGTACGGGATGTCGCGGCCGCTGGCTTGCGCGAACGAGGCGACCACCTCGAGTACTGACGATGCGTGGCCGCTACCGAGATTCCACACCGACAGCGCGTCGTCGCTCGCCGTGATCTTCTCGAGTGCGGCGAGGTGCCCGGCCGCGAGATCTTCGACATGGATGTAGTCGCGGACGCCGGTGCCGTCAGGAGTGTCGTAGTCGTCGCCGAACACCGACAGCTTCTCGCGGCGCCCGACGGCGACCTGCGCGACGAACGGCATCAGGTTGTTGGGCTTGCCGCTCGGGTCCTCCCCGATCTCGCCGCTCGCATGCGCGCCGACCGGGTTGAAATAGCGCAGGATCGCGATGCGCCAGGAGTCGTCGGCGGCTGCCAGATCGCGCAGCACCTGCTCGATCATCACCTTGGTCCAGCCGTACGGGTTGGTCGCAGACGTCGGCATGTCCTCGGTGCGTTCGCGGACCGGGTTCTCGCCGTACACCGTTGCCGACGACGAGAACACGAAGGTGCGCACGCCGTGCTGGTTCATGGCATTGAGCACCGAGAAGGCCGTGTCGAGGTTGTTCCGGTAGTAGGCGAGTGGCTCAGCGACTGATTCGCCGACGGCCTTGAACCCGGCGAAATGGATGACGGCGTCGATCTGCTCCTCAGCGAAGACTCGCTCGGTCGCCAGTGGGTCGGTCAAGTCCACCGTGTACACGGTGACGGGCTCGCCGGAGAGCGCCACCAAGCGCTTCACGATGCTCGGCTTGGCGTTGCTGAAATCGTCGGCGATCACGACCTCGTGCCCGGCAGCCTGAAGCTGCAGGACGGTGTGAGAGCCGATGTAGCCGGCTCCGCCGGTGACGAGAACTCGCATCAGATCTCCGATCCTTCTCGGTCGATGACGGTCTGGGTCTGTGCATACGACGCTTCCACACCGTCCTTGACGGGCACCCACCAGTCGCTGTGCGTTCGGTACCAGTCGACGGTCGCGGCCAGACCGGACGCGAAATCCGTGTAGCGGGGCGTCCACCCGAGTTCAGTGCGCAGCCGCGACGAGTCGATCGCGTACCGGCGGTCGTGCCCGGCCCGGTCGGTGACGAAGTCGAACGCGTCGCGCGGCTGCCCGAGGCACTCGAGGATGGACTCGACGACCGTCCGGTTGTCGACCTCGCCGTCGGCCCCGATCAAGTACGTCTCGCCCGGCAGGCCGCGGTCGATGATCGTCCACACGGCGTCGTTGTGGTCGTCGACGTGAATCCAGTCGCGGACGTTGCGGCCGTCGCCGTAGAGCTTCGGTCGGACACCGGTCAACACATTGGTGATCTGTCGGGGAATGAACTTCTCGACGTGCTGGTATGGCCCGTAGTTGTTGCTGCAGTTCGAGATGGTCGCGACTACCCCGAATGAGCGGACCCACGCACGTACGAGCAGGTCGCTGCCCGCCTTCGTCGAACTGTAAGGGCTCGAGGGGTTGTACGCGGTCTGCTCGGTGAACCGTGCCGGGTCGTCGAGATCGAGGTCGCCGTACACCTCGTCGGTGCTCACATGATGGAGCCGAACACCGTGCCTGCGCACGGATTCGAGCAGGGTGTACGTGCCGACGAGGTTCGTCTGCACGAACGACGACGGATCGGCGAGAGAATTGTCGTTGTGCGACTCCGCCGCGAAGTTCACCACCAGGTTCGATGCGGCGACCAATGGGTCGACGTCGGCGGGGTCGGCGATGTCGCCGCGGACCACACGGACTCGGTCGGACACGGGCTCCAACGTCGCCGCGTTCGCCGCATACGTGAACTTGTCGAGCACCGTGATCGTCGTGTCGAGGCGAGTCGCGAGAGTGCGGAGCACGAAGTTCGCGCCGATGAATCCGGCGCCACCGGTCACGAGGACTCGCATGGGCACTCCTTCTGTCGGGTCTCGACTTCGCTCGACCGGCGGGGACGGCTCGACCGGCGGGGACGGCTCGACCGGCGGAGGGGCTCGACCAGCGGTGATCAGTGGGCGGGTCCACTCTACCGATAGGGTCGTCATATGCGCGGAATCATCCTCGCGGGCGGTACGGGCTCGCGGCTGCACCCGATCACGCAGGGCGTGAGCAAACAGTTGGTGCCCGTGTACGACAAGCCGATGATCTACTACCCGCTGTCGACCTTGATGTTGGCGGGAGTCCGCGACGTCCTGGTGGTCACGGCTCCACAGGACCGGTCGTCGTTCGAGCATCTGCTCGGCGACGGCTCACAGTTCGGCATCGACATCACCTACACCGTCCAGCCCGAACCGGAGGGGCTGGCGCAGGCGTTCGTGCTCGGTGCCGACCATATCGGCGACGACACCGCGGCGCTTGTCCTCGGCGACAACATCTTCTACGGACCCGGTCTCGGTAATCAGTTGCGCGGCTTCGGCGAGGTCGACGGCGGCGCGATCTTCGCCTACCGGGTCGCCGACCCGTCGGCATACGGTGTCGTCGAATTCGACGAGGAGGGACGTGCGATCTCGCTGGAGGAGAAGCCTGCGCGCCCAGCGTCGCGGTACGCCGTGCCCGGCCTTTACTTCTACGACAACGACGTCGTCGAGATCGCTCGGAACTTAGCGCCGTCGGCGCGCGGCGAGTACGAGATCACCGACGTCAACGCCGAGTATCTGCGACGCGACAGACTCCATGTCACAGTGCTGCAGCGCGGCACGGCCTGGCTCGACACCGGTACGTTCGACTCCCTTCTGGACGCGAGCAACTTCGTTCGGACCGTCGAACAACGGCAAGGCCTCAAGATCGCCGTACCCGAGGAGATCGCCTGGCGTTTGGGCTACATCGATGACGCGAGGCTACGCGACCTCGCGCAGCCGCTGGTCAAATCCGGTTACGGGGCATACCTTTTCGATCTTCTCGACCGCGGACGGGAGCTGTAAACGCCATGAAGGCACGACCTCTGAGTATCGAGGGTGCGTGGGAGTTCACGCCCGTCCAGCACGGCGACGACCGTGGTGTCTTTCTCGAAGCGTTCAAGGCCGACGTCCTCGCGGAGGCAATCGGAGACCGCTTCGAGCTGGCGCAGGTGAACACGTCGGTCTCCGCTGCGGGGGTGGTGCGCGGCATCCATTTCGCCGACGTCCCGCCGGGGCAGGCGAAGTATGTGACGTGCACGGTGGGAGCCATCGTCGACGTGATCGTCGACATCCGAGAAGGCTCGCCGACCTTCGGACAGTGGGACACCGTCCTCCTCGACGACCGCGACCGCAGGGCCGTCTATCTCGCCGAAGGCCTCGGCCATGGATTCTGCTCGCTGCAGGACGGCTCGACAGTCACCTATCTCTGCTCGACGGGGTACCGTCCGAGCGCCGAGCACGGAGTGAACCCGTTGGACGACGATCTGGGCATCGAGTGGCCGACGCTCGCCCGCGACGGCACACCGCTCGAGTACGAACTCTCCGTTAAAGACACGGCGGCGCCGTCGCTCGTGCAGGCCCTGGCGGACGGACTGCTGCCGAGTTTTACAGGCTCGGGTACGGGGGAAGCTCCGGTGTGAACAACCAGTCGCGCCAGAGGTCCTGTAGGGGCTCCGAGGTGAAGGTCGATGCGAGAGCGATGAAGTCCTCGGTGGTCGCACACTGGTAGCGATACTTGTCGGTCCATCGGCGTAGCAGGGCGAAGAAGTCGCCGTCGCCGAGACGCAGACGCAGGGCGTGCAGGGTGAGGGCTCCGCGCTTGTAGACCCAGTCGTCGAACATCGTGCGGGTGCCCGGGTCGGCCAGCGGTGTGGAGAAGCGCGTCTGCTGCAGCTTCTCGTAGTAATGGTGACTCCACTCGTCGGCCGATCGCCCACCGCCGTGCTGGCTCCACAACCACTCGGCGTAGCAAGCGAACCCCTCGTGCAACCAGATGTCCCGCCAGCGCGCACCGGTCACCGCATTGCCGAACCACTGATGAGCAAGCTCGTGCGCGATCAAACGCTCGTGACCGAGGGTTCCGTCGCAATGATTGGCTCCGAACGTGGAGAACCCCTGTGCCTCCAGCGGGATCTCGAGCTCATCTTCGGTGACGACGGCGGTGTACTGGGGAAACGGGTACGGGCCGAACATCTCGGTGAAGGCGGTGACCATCGCGACCTGTCGAGCAAAGCTCACGTCGAAGTTCGTCATCAGCGCCGACGGAACCAGCGCATGTACGGGCACCGGGCGCGTCGCCAACGTGCGGTGCTCGTATTGTCCGATCTGAATGGAGGCGAGATAGGTCGACATCGGCTCGACCTGGTCGTACGTCCACGTCGTCTGCCCCGCACTGCGCTGTGTGGACGCGAGCCGCCCGTTCGCGAGCGCGTAGTACGGGCTGTCGGTGCTGATCTCGAAGCGGAACGACGCCTTCGCTTCGGGGTGATCGTCGCACGGGAACCACGACGGCGCGCCGTTCGGCTGGTTCGCGCACAAGGCGCCGTTGTCGAGCTCCTCCCAGCCGACGTCGCCGAACGGGCTGCGAACGGGACGCGGCGTGCCGCCGTATCGGACGACCGTCGAGACCACACCGCCGGGCGGGATCGGCGAGCTGGGTGTGATGGTCAGCTTTCCACCGCGATGGGAGTAGCGGACCCGAGAGCCGTTGACCGTCACTCGGTCCACACGCATCGAGGTGGCGAGATCGAGCGCGAAGCGTGTCAACTGCTGGTACGACGTCGCGGTGATCGTCGCCGTACCGGACAGTCGGTTGCTCGAGACGCGATAGCCGAGGGCGAGGTCGTACCGCGAGATTCGGTAGCCGAGATTTCCGCTGCGAGGCATGTACGGGTCGAGCTCGTGGTGACCGCCCGGCAGGGTCGGCTCCTGCGGTTTCGATTTGCTCGGCACTACCTCTCCGTCTGTCGCTCGCGTACGTCGATAACCTTACCGGTGGGCGTCCGCGACGGCTCGGCGAACACCGTCGCTACGCGGTCTTCCGTGAATCGAGGACCTCAGATGCGGGGTGTCCAGGGCGCGATCGGGTTTCCCTGCCACGTGGTGTGGGCGGGGACGACGTCGCCGCGCATGATCAGCGAGGCGGGGCCGACGGTCGCCGACTCGCCGACACCCGATGCAGGCAGCGCGACGCAGTGCGGTCCCAGAGAGGCTCCGTCGCCGATCCGCACGTGGTCGATCGCCATCACCCGGTCGTGGAACAGGTGCGTCTGGACGACGCATCCGCGCTGCACGTTGGCACCGTCGCCGAGTTCGACGAGGTCGGCTTCGGGAAGCCAGTACGACTCGCACCAGACGCCCTTGCCGATGTTCGCGCCCAACGACCGCAGCCACACGGTGAGCGCCGGGGTGCCGGTCGCGGCGTTCGCGAACCACGGCGCGGCGACTGTCTCGACGAACGCGTCCGACAACTCGTTGCGCCACACGAACGAACTCCAGAGCGGGTGCTCGGACGGACGGATCGGTCCGACGACGACCCACTTGGCGACGCACGCCACGAGGCCCGCGACGCCGCCCGCCGCCAACAGGATCAGACCGCTCAGAAGCATTGCCACGATCACGCCCCACTTGTCGGCGGCGATCTGCATCGCGAACAGCACGCTGACACCGATCAGGAAGGACACCATCACCGCGGCCACCCGCAACGTCTCGACCGTCGCGCGTGCCGCCTTGACGCCCAACCCCGGAGCGAAGGTGCGCGCCGAGTCGGTCTCTGCGGCGGTACGGCGCAACCGGACCGGTGGGCTGCCCAGCCAACTCGACCCGCTCTTGGCCTTACGCGGCGCCGCGGACAGCACGGCGACGAGCCCATTCTTCGGAAGCTTCCGGTCCGGGCCGATCATGCCGGAGTTCCCGAGGAACGCTCGCTTGCCGATCTTCGCCTCGCCGATCCGCATCCAGCCACCGCCCAACTCGTACGACGCGACGAGCGTGTCGTCGGCGAGGAACGAGTAGTCGCCGACAGTGGTGAACTTCGGGATCACCAGCGCCGTCGATATCTCGGCGCTCTTGCCGATCGATGCGCCCAACGCGCGGAACCACCACGGGGTCAACAGACTTGCGTACAGCGGGAACAGATAGGTGCGGGCCGCGTCCATCATCCGTTCGGTCGCCCACACCTGCCAGCCGATCCGAGATCGGACGGGGTGGGTTCCCGGCGCCATCTTGATCGACGCCAGCCGAACGCCGATCAGGGTGAGAACGGCGAATGCGGCCATTGCGGCGAGCGCGCCGACGGGAGCGAGCGCGAGCATCCGCCAGGTCGCGGTGCGCAGCCGGTCGGCCGAGATCGCCCAACTGCCGGCGACAGCGAGACCGGCCGCCAGCGACACGAGGGGGACGGCGGAGATCGCGAACGCGGTGAGGCCGTACACCCCGACCCACCACGGACGGGACTTCGGGCGCTGCGACGGCCAGTCCGGTTTCGCCTTGCCGAGCTTCTGCGCCGGTGATCCGCCCCAGCGTTGGCGAGCCTTCACCTTTCCGAGGACCGCGGACCCGGGATCGACGATCGCGTCACGTCCGATGACCGCGCCCGGAAGCAGCGTCGAACGTCTGCCGACGGTGGCACCCGGCTTCACCGTGATCTCGCCGATCACCAGCACGTCGCCGTCGAGCCACCAGCCTGCGAGATCGACTTCGGGTTCGATCGCCGCGCCGTCGCCGATACGCAGCAGTCCGGTCACCGGAGGCAGCGAATGCAGGTCGACGCCGTCGCCGATCTGCGCGCCCAGCGCTCGCGCGAGGGTCGGCATCCACGGTGCGCCCGACAGGTTGTGGGCGCCACTGGCCGCCATCAACCGCTCGGCGCCCCACAGTCGCAGGTGCACGGCGCCGCCGCGCGGATACCGCCCAGCGGTGACCTTCGACAGCAGCAGTCGCGCGCCGACAGCGGCGATCACCATGCGGCCGAGCGGGGTCACGAACACGAGGAATGCGGCGAGCAGAGCCCACCAGTTGACGTCGGTGAGCCACGGAGCGTCATAGCCGAGCCAGTCGGCGACACGGGCACCGACATTGTTCGCCACACCCAGCCACGTGACCCATTGGGCGCCGGTCAGGGTCGCGAGCGGAATCGATGCGACGGTTTGCGCGAGACCGGTCGAGAACGGGACCGGCGCCACCTCGCGCGGCACGACGGCGGCCGACGGGTCGAGCGCATCGAGCATCTCGGCCAACGAGCCCAGGCGCGGATGGTCGTACAGGTCGGCGACGGTGACCTCGGGATAGCGGGCGCGCAGCGCCGTCACCAGCTGCGCCGCCGAGAGCGAACCCCCGCCCTCGGCGAAGAAGTCGGCGCTCGAGTTCGATACGTCGACACCCAACACCGCAGACCATTGTCGGGCGACCCATTTCTCGGTGCCCGACAGGTCGGACGGCTCGTCGCCGGAATCGGCTCCTGCGATCGGCCACGGGAGTGCGTCGCGGTCGACCTTGCCGGAGGTCCGGGTCGGCAGTTCCTCCATCAGGACCAGACGTGGTACCAGGGCCGCGGGCAGCTCCTCGCGCAGCGTCGACTGTGCGGCGGCGACGTCGAAGTCGGGGTGGGTCGAGGCGAGATAGCCGACCAGGAACGCGTTGCCCGACGGTGTCTTGCGGACTGCGACCGCCGCGCCCGAGACACCCGCGAGGTTCTGCAGGGCGTTGTCGATCTCCCCGAGCTCGATGCGTCGCCCACCGATCTTCACCTGGTCGTCGGCTCGACCGACGAACAGCAGGCCCGCGCTGTCGAGCCTGACGATATCGCCGCTGCGGTAAGCTCGATCCCAACCGAGTGTCGTTGCGGGAGCGTACTTCTCGGCGTCCTTGACGGGGTCCAGGTAACGAGCCAACCCGACGCCGCCGATCACGAGTTCCCCGGACTCGCCCTCGGCGACCGGTCGGCCCTCGGCGTCTACGACGGCCAGATCCCACCCGATCAACGGGAGTCCGATCCGGACAGGTTCGCCGCGGCGCAGCGGGGCGGCGCAGGCGACCACGGTGGCTTCCGTGGGGCCGTACGTGTTCCACACCTCGCGGTCGTCGGTGGCCAGCCGATCGGCCAACTCCGGCGGGCACGCTTCGCCGCCGAAGATCAGCAGCCGGACCATCTCCAGCGCTTCGGCAGGCCACATCGATGCGAGGGTCGGGACCGTCGACACGACGTTGATATCGCGTTTGACCAGCCACGGACCCAAGTCCATACCCGAGCGGACGAGGGCTCGCGGCGCCGGTACCAGACAGGCACCGCTGCGCCACGCCAACCACATCTCTTCGCACGACGCGTCGAACGCGACCGACAGGCCGGCCAGCACCCGGTCGCCGGGACCCAACGGTGCGTCCTGCAGGAACAGGGCGGCCTCGGCGTCGACGAAGGCTGCGGCATTGCGGTGAGTGACCGCGACGCCCTTCGGCTTACCCGTCGAGCCGGACGTGAAGATGATCCACGCGTCGTCCGCCGTCGTCGCGGGTGAGGTCCCCACGGGTGACACACTGCCGGGTGTTGCCGGACCGTCCCACTGCGCAGTCGCTTCGCGACCGGTCTGCCGGTGGATACCGTCGGCGTCGATGATCGCGTCGACATCGGCCTCGCCGAAGACCAGGTGGGCGCGCTCGTCCGGGTCGTCCGCGTCCACGGGGACGTAGGCGGCCCCGACCCACAGCGTCGCAAGGATCGCGATGTACAGGTCACGGTTGCCCGACGGCATACGGATCCCGACGCGATGGCCGCGGCCGACGCCGATCGCCGACAGTCGGCCGCCAACGCGGCGGACCAGAGCGATGAGTTCTGAATAGGTGACGAGGCGGTCGCCGTCGTCGATGGCGGGACTGTCCGGATGGGCGTGCGCGGTCTCCGCGAGAACGTCGCAGAGGGTGCGAGGTCGCGGTGCCCGGTCGGCGAGAAGATAAGCCGCGGGAATCGGCACGGGGAGTCCTCCGGAGAGCTGTTCGAGGCAGTGACACGCCGCGCGGTCCGGCGCGACAGAGTAATAATGCCTCACCGTCGGGCCCCGCGCAGCGCAGAGAGTCTCGGGCCGGTCGTAAGGTGAGAGTCGACACTTGGTCGACGGCGGATTCGCCGGAACAGGAGGCAGGCAAGCCTATGGCGCGCAGCAGTGTGGACGAGCTGTTCGGATTCGCGGGACTACTCGACGACGAGGAGCGGGCGATCGTCGACACGGTCGCCGCATACGGAGCCAAGAGCCTTCGCCCGAACATCGCCGGCTGGTTCGAGGACGGAACCCTCCCGGTCGCCGAGCTCGCGCGTGAACTCGGCGAGCTCGGCCTGTTCGGCATGCATCTGGACGGATACGGCTGCGCGGGGACCTCGGCCACCGCGTACGGCCTGGCGTGCATGGAGGCAGAAGCCGTCGACAGCGGACTGCGCAGCTTCATCTCTGTGCAGGGCTCACTCTCGATGTTCGCGATCCACGCCTTCGGCAGCAGCGACCAGAAGGATCAGTGGTTGCCCGCGATGGCGAAGGGCGAAGCGATCGGCTGCTTCGGGCTCACCGAACCCGACTTCGGCTCCAACCCGGCGGGAATGCGCACCGCGGCGCGTCGCGACGGTGACGACTGGGTCCTCAACGGCACCAAGATGTGGATCACCAACGGCCCCGTGGCGGACGTCGCCATCGTCTGGGCCCAGACCGACCCGGACCGGGCCGGCCGGGGCATCCGCGGTTTCGTCGTTCCGACCGATACGCCCGGGTTCTCGGCGAACGAGATCAAACACAAGATGTCGTTGCGCGCGTCGGTGACCGGCGAACTCGTCCTGCAGGACGTCCGGCTGCCCGCCGACGCGGTCCTGCCCGGCGTCGAGGGTCTCCGCGGCCCGCTCAGTTGTCTCAACGAAGCGCGTTTCGGCATTGTGTTCGGAGCCGTCGGCGCCGCGCGCGACAGCCTCGAGACGGCGCTGCGATACGCCGACGAACGCGAAGTGTTCGACAAGCCGCTCGGCGGTTTCCAGCTCACCCAGGCGAAGCTCGCCGACATGGCACTCGAAGTCGGAAAGGCGTTCCTGCTCGCCGTCCACCTCGGCCGACTGAAGGACGCGGGGGCGATCCGTTCCGAGCAGATCAGCCTCGGCAAGCTCAACAACGTCCGAGAGGCGATCGCGGTCGCCCGCGAATGTCGGACGATACTGGGCGCCAACGGGATCACCCTCGAGTATCCGGTGATCCGGCATGCGAACAACCTGGAATCGGTCCTCACCTATGAGGGCACCAGCGAGATGCACCAACTGATGATCGGCAAGGCCCTCACCGGATTCGACGCGTTCCGCTGACCGGGCCACCACAACCACTCTCGAAGGAGAATCATGCCATCGCTCAAACTCGGTTTGAAGGCTTCGGCCGAACAATTCGGTCCGCGTGAGCTCGTCGAACTCGGGGTCGCCGCCGAAGAATTCGGGCTGGACTCGGTCACCGTCAGCGATCACTTCCAACCGTGGCGGCACAACGGTGGTCACGCGCCCTTCTCGCTCGCGTGGATGGCGGCGGTCGGCGAACGCACGGAGCGGCTGCAAATGGGCACGTCGGTGCTCACCCCGACGTTCCGCTACAACCCGGCAGTGATCGCGCAGGCGTTCGCGACGATGGGCTGCCTGTTCCCCGACCGGGTGATGCTCGGTGTCGGTACCGGTGAGGCGCTGAACGAATACGCGACCGGGTTCCGCGGCGAATGGCCCGAGTTCAAAGAGCGGTTCGCTCGGCTACGCGAATCGGTCCGACTGATGCGGGATCTGTGGACCGGCGAGAAGGTCGACTTCGACGGCGACTACTACTCCACGCAGGGCGCCTACATGTACGACGTCCCGGACACCCCGATCCCCGTCTACATCGCGGCAGGTGGCCCCGTGGTAGCGCGGTACGCCGGTCGTGCGGGCGACGGATTCATCTGCACCTCGGGCAAGGGCATGGATCTCTACACCGACAAACTGATCCCGGCGGTCAAAGAGGGCGCGGCGAAGAAGGAACGCGACTTCGAAGCAATCGACCGGATGATCGAGATCAAGATCTCGTACGACCGGGACCCCGATCGAGCACTCGAGCAGACGCGGTTCTGGGCCCCGCTGTCGTTGACCCCGGAACAGAAGCACAGCGTCAACTCGTCGGTCGAGATGGAACGTCTGGCCGACGAACTGCCCATCGAGCAGGTCGCCAAGCGGTGGATCGTCGCGTCGGATCCGGACGACGCCGTCGCGCAGATCAAGCCGTACCTCGATGCCGGCCTGAACCACCTGGTCTTCCACAACCCGGGTGCTGACCAGCGTCGATTCCTCGAGGCGTTCACCGAAGACGTGGTCCCGCAGCTGCGAGCCCTCGGGTAGGACTTATTCGCCGATGGTGACCGATTCGCTGGCTTCGCCTCCGGTGCCGCCCTCGTCTTCGGCAGGAACCGACTCGGTCTCGGTCACCGTCTCGGTCGCCGTCCGGGTGATCGTTTTGGTGTCGGTGACTGTGCGCGTCCCCGTCTGGCGCTCTGTCTGAGTGTTGTCTCGGGTCTGGGTGGCGGTAGTCGTCTCCGTGCGGGTGGCGGTGCTGCCGTCGCCCGCCGCGGTCTCGGTGACGGCCTCGGTGACGGTTTGGGCGGGCTGGTCGTCGCCGCCCTTATTGCCGACGATGAAGAAGGCGATGATCACGAGTGCCGCCGCGACGCAGGCGACCGTCGCGATGATCTGCATGCGGCGGACTGCGGCGTGCGCGCCGGCGGACGCCGTCGCGGCGGCGGGGGAGCCGCTGTACAGATCGTTCGGGATCGCTCCGTACGGCGTCTGCGTCATGTCCGATGGAGCAGGCTGTTCGGGGTAGACGTCATCACCGCTGGTCCCGGGGTCTTCCGGGCTGTTCGGGGGTGGCGGTCGAGTCAACAGTCTGCTCCTCGGATGAGGCGGAAATCGGTGCGGTGGGCCGTGCGCGGGTTCACTTTACCGTGCGGCGTTCCTGATCGATCGATCTGGTTTTTGCGAATCCTTCCTGGATGGCCCGAGTGGCGGTAATGTCCGCCTTGGCATCTTTTGCCTCGGCTCCCTCCCAGCCGACTTGGATCGTGACGACTGATCGAGGTCATACATGACGCCGTTGAATCATGTTCTCAACCGCCATCCGATGAACCGCCCTTCGAGCGAAGTGGCTCGGGACGTCGACGCTGGGCCCCACCTCACGCCGCGCATCGTTGCGGCGTGGGAGGCGCGTCTCGGCGTCGACCGGCAGCGACGAGTGCGTCCTTCGCACTTCGCAGGCGCGTCGGGAATGCGCGAATGGTGGGGTGGGGTCGACATCATCGCAAACGATCCCGACTCGTTTCGGGCAGTCCGTTTCGATCGAGAGTTGTCGATGACGTCAGCGTTCTGTTCCGTGCACTCGGCGGTGCGGGCCGAGCGGACGACCGAACTCGTGAACGCAGTCCCGTTCGAGACGCTATTGGTGACCGTCACCTCGATGCGTGGACGCACAGCAATTCACCAGTGCGGTCGCGAGTACGAGTATGCGGCTAGTGATTTGGCGTTCATCGCGGCGACGCGCCCGTTCGTCCAGACTGTCTCGGCGGTCTCGGATCCGTCGGGTCTGGCGATCCCACTCGCCTTGCTCGGTAAACACCGGTGTCTCGCCGAGCAGCCGCGTCGACCCATAACGAAAAGGACGCCGCTGGCGCGGGCGGCGGCCGGATTCGTCCGACGTTTCGCTGCAGACGCTGCGGCGTCCGACGCTCCGCCGCCGTCCTCGGACGCCGAGTTGGCTGCGATCGACCTCGTCACCGCCGCGCTGTCGGAACTGATATCCGGCGACACCTATCGACTGCAGGATGACGTGTTGTTCAACCAGCAGGCCGCGCTCGACCTCATTGCGCGACGACACCGCGACGCGGGCTTCACTCCGGACGCCATCGCGGCCGAACTTCACCTGTCGCGTCGGCAACTGTATCGGCTGTTCGAGGATGCCGACCAGTCGTTGGCGACGACGATCGCCGACGCTCGAGTCCAGACCGCCTGCGAGATACTGGTCGCGAACCCGTGGCTGCCGGTCGGGAACGTCGCGGCGGCGTCGGGGTTCCGTTCCGTCGCGACCTTCCGTAATCGGTTCAAGGCTCGCTTCGGGCTCGGGCCAGTCGAGTACCGCCAACGCATCGTGGTGGGGTCTGTTTCCTAGCGCCGTTGACGGCGGTCGCATCCTGGGGCATAGTGAACCGCGGAAAAGTAAGCGATCGCTTACTCGGGATCTGTCCATTCGGTAATCGGTCCATAAGGAGAGTTTCATGACCACTCAGCGGACAGCCATCGTCACCGGCGCAGCTCGCGGGATCGGCGCCGAAGTCGCTCGTCGACTCGCGTCCGACGGTCACGCCGTCGCGGTGCTCGACCTCGACGAGACCGCCTGCCAGGAAGTCGTCGATGAGATCACGGCATCCGGGGGTCGGGCACTGGCCGTCGGAGCCGACGTGTCCGACGAGGTCGCGGTGGAGTCCGCGGTCAGCCGCGTCGCCGCCGAGCTCGGCGCACCGACCATCCTCGTCAACAATGCCGGCATCATTCGCGACAACCTCTTGTTCAGGATGACCGTGTCCGACTGGGACGCGGTCATGAGCGTCCACCTGCGCGGTGCCTTCCTGATGTCGCGTGAGGTGCAGAACTATCAGACGAAGGAGGGCTGGGGTCGCATCGTCAACCTCTCGTCGACGTCGGCGCTCGGCAACCGCGGCCAGGCGAACTACTCCGCGGCGAAGGCCGGAATGCAGGGCCTGACCAAGACTCTGGCGCTCGAACTCGGTCGTTTCGGGGTCACCGCGAACGCGATCGCCCCCGGCTTCATCGCGACTGACATGACGGCCGCGACCGCCGACCGGATCGGAATGGCCTTCGATGACTTCAAGACGGCGATGGCCAAGGAGATCCCGGTGCAGCGCGTCGGCGAGCCAGCCGACATCGCGCACGCCGTCAGCTTCTACGCGAGCGAAGGAGCGGGCTTCGTCTCCGGACAGGTGCTGTACGTCGCGGGCGGACCCAAGGACTGAACGGCCTACCACAGCGAGCGACAGCAGGGAGACGTAGATGAAGATTCTCAACGGACCGGACGCGCTCGAAGCCGCAGTCGGCACCCATCTCGGATACTCCGACTGGGTCGAGATCGACCAGGAACGTATCGATCGGTTCGCCGAGGCGACCGGTGACGACCAATGGATCCACGTCGATCCGGAACGAGCGGCCGCCGGGCCGTTCGGGTCGACCATCGCGCACGGATATCTCACGCTGTCCCTGATCCCGATGCTGTCGTGGCAGGTCTACAAGATCGAGGGCTCCACGATGGGGGTCAACTACGGCAGCAACAAGGTGCGGTTCCCGTCGCCGGTGCCGGTCGGGTCGCGTGTGCGCGCGGGCGTCGAGATCATCTCCGCGACCAGGACCGGAGCCGGTGTTCAGGTGGTCAACCGGGTGACGGTCGAACGCGAAGGCGGCGACAAACCCGCCTGCGTGGCCGAGACCGTGTCGGTCGTCGCCTTCTGATGGGCTCCGAACACCCCGGGCTCGATCTGGCGGTCCTCGGCGACTGGCTGCCCGAACACGTCGACGGTGCGGGATCGGACCTGACCGCGACGCTGATCGCGGGCGGCAAATCGAACCTGACGTACCGGATCTCCGACGGCTCGTCGTCGTGGATCCTGCGTCGTCCACCCGTCGGTCACCTCCTGGCCACCGCTCACGACATGGGTCGCGAATACCGGATGATGGCGGCGCTCGAACAGACCGAGGTCCCGGTACCGACCATGTACGCGATGTGCGACGACGCTGACGTTCTCGGCGCTCCGTTCTACGTGATGTCCGAGATCGACGGCGTGCCATACCGTTCGAAACAAGAGCTCGAAGCGCTCGGGCCGCAGCGGACTCGGGTGATCGCCGAGAGGCTCGTCGACACCCTCGTCGAGTTACACCGGGTGGACCCCTCCGACGTCGGACTGGCGGACGCGGGACGGCCCGAGGGATTCCTCGGACGGCAGGTGCAGCGGTGGCGTAAACAGTTCGCCGCCGCGCACACCCGAGACATCCCGGCGATCCAGACGCTGTACGCGATGCTCACCGAACGGGTGCCTGCCGACACCGCACCCGGGATCGTCCACGGCGACTACCGTCTCGACAACGTCCTCGTCACTCCGCGTGATGAGATTGGGGCCGTCGTCGACTGGGAGCTGTCGACGATCGGCGACTCACTCACCGACCTCGCGCTCATGCTCATCTACGGGCGCCTGGCCCAGATCACGCCCGGCGCGGTCACCGATGCGACCGCAGCCCCCGGCTACCTGACCGAGCGCGAGATCATCGAGCGGTATGCCGCGGGCAGCGACCGTGATCTCGACGAACTCGGCTTCTACATCGCTCTCGGCTGCTTCAAACTGGCGGGCATCGTCGAGGGCATCCACTACCGGTACGTGAACGGGCAGACCGTCGGGGACGGGTTCTCTCAACTCGGCGACGGAGTGTTCGGACTATTGGACGCCGGTATCGCGGCATTGAAGGAGAACTGACGTGGATTTCGCTTTCGACGAATCGACTCGCGAACTGATCGACGGTGTCACCGAGTTCATGGAGTCCCATGTCTACCCGGCTGAGAAGGTTTTCGACGAGCAACTCGCCGAACTTGACGACAAGTGGGCGTGGGACAGTGTGCCGATCCTGACGCAGCTGCGCGCTGAAGCGAAGGCTCGCGGCTACTGGAACTTCTTCCTGCCGGGTGGCGGCGGTGCGGGACTGACCAACCTGCAGTATGCGCCGATCGCCGAGATCACCGGCCGCAGTTCGAATCTCGCGCCTGCCGTGTTCAACTGCGCGGCCCCGGACACCGGCAACATGGAGGTGCTCAGTGAGTTCGGCACGTCCGCGCAGAAGGGACAGTGGCTGCAGCCGCTACTCGACGGCGACATCAGGTCGGCGTTCGCTATGACCGAGCCCGACGTCGCGAGTTCGGATGCCACGAACATCGAGCTGTCCATCCGGCGTGACGGCGACGAGTACGTGATCAACGGTCGCAAATGGTGGATCACCGGGGCGATGAACCCCAACGCGAAGATCCTCATCGTGATGGGTAAGACCGACCCGGACGCGCCGCGCCACCGGCAGCAGTCACAGATCCTCGTCCCGCGCGAGACCCCCGGCCTCGAGGTGGTCCGCGGCATGGAGGTGTTCGGGTATGACGATCACAGTCACGGCGGCCACGCAGAACTGACCTTCACCGACGTTCGGGTCCCGGCCACGAATGTGATCGCGAACGAGGGAGACGGTTTCGCCATCGCGCAGGCCCGGCTCGGGCCGGGTCGCATCCATCACTGTATGCGGGCGATCGGTCTCGCCGAGCGGGCGATCGAGGCGATGTGCGACCGTGCGTCCGATCGCGTCGCATTCGGACGTCCGCTCGCCGAGCAGGGCGTGATCCGTGACTGGATCGCCGAGTCTCGAGTGCGCATCGAACAACTGCGTCTACTGGTGCTCAAGACTGCGTGGCTGATGGACACCGTCGGCAACAAGGGTGCGCACGGCGAGATCCAGGCGATCAAGATCGCGACGCCGAAGACAGTCCAGTGGATCCTCGACAAGGCCATCCAGGTGCACGGCGCCGGCGGCCTCTCGCAGGACTTCCCGCTTGCCGCGGCCTACGCGGGCATCCGCACGCTGCGCTTCGCGGACGGTCCCGACGAAGTTCACAAGAACTCGCTCGCCAAGGCTGAGCTGCGGAGAAACGCTTCTCGCGGATAGTCAAATATGCGCCATTAGGTGGCAAAAGCGTGCCAGAAATGTCGAGCTCGGGGCGCTCGTTCACGCGCGTGACCAACGGGGGATCGCCATATCCGCAGGTGCGACCGATTCGCCGTGCCCGCCCGCTCGAATCCGGCTGCCCGCTTGCACTTTGGCGCCCGCCGAACAGCGGTTTCGTCCTCTGAGTCGCACATAGGATTCGACCCATGAAGAACCTTGGTCGGTGCGACGCGCGCGTGATTCTCGCGTGGTCGACACCGTTGCCCACGCAGACTGCGCAATGACGGCGCCCTTCGACTCCGTGTCAGCGGAGAACTGGGCATCGCACTACCTGGATGCTTCCCAGCACGGCGGCGCACTCGGCGAAGTGATCATCGAAGCCAAGGGGATGGGCGTCAAGGCTTCCTGGGGGCATATCTACGGGCCGGTCGAGTTCCGGATACGGCGCGGTGGGGTCACCGTCCTGGTCGGTGCGCCGGGACGTGGTCGTACGGCGCTGCTGCTGACGATCGCCGGACGTATGAAGCCGACGTCGGGAAGCCTTCACTCGTTCGGTCAGAGCAACCGCGCCCATCAATTGTTCAACAAGTCCGCGCTCGGCTTCGTCGACGAGGTCGACGAGATCGAGCAGACGATCCGCGTCCACGACGTACTCACCGAACAGTGCCGGTGGGCGCAGCCTTGGTACAAATTCGTCGGACAGGCGAACGCCGACGACCTTGAGCGTTTGTGCCGTCCGGTGTTCGGCCCGCTCACCCTGCCGACTCTCGACGCGTACGTCGAAGAGCTTCCCGAACTGACCGCCACACTGTTTCGGATCGCGATGGCCAACATTCGGCGACCGGAGCTGCTCGTCGTCGGGGGAGTCGACAACCTCCACGGATACGAGAACGCGCGGCTCCTTCTGGAACGCCTCGTCGATCTCGGTTCGGACCAGACCGTCATTACCGCGAACGTCAACGGCGAGGAACTGGTGCCGGGCATCACCGATGTCATCGAGGTGCCCAATCTGACCGATAACGAGTTCGTTCGTCTCGAACAGGGAGATCGAATTCTATGAAGATGCTCGCCGCGCTCTCGCCGGGTAGCGACTTCAAGCGCTACTACCGGGGCCGGATGCCTCGCCTGGCTTTCGCCGTCATCATCCTGATGCCGTTGATGTACGGTGCCCTCTACCTGTGGGCATTCTGGAATCCGTTCAACGAGGTCGATCGGATGCCGATCGCACTGGTGAACCTCGACGCCGGCGCGACGATGGAGGGCAAGCCGCTCAAGGCCGGTGAACAGGTGGTCCAGGGCCTGTTGGACTCCAAACAGTTGGACCTGTCGGTGGTGTCGGAGGGGGAGGCGTCCGACGGTGTCGACCACGGCGAGTACTACTTCTCCATCACTCTGCCGAAGGACTTCAGCGAAGCGGTGGTCTCGCCGACGAGCGGTCACGCTCGGTCGGCGCAGTTGATCTTCACCTACAACGACGCCAACAACTATCTCGCGTCCGTGCTCGGCGGGGACGCCGCGCAGCAGGTGGTGTCCACTGTGTCGGCACAGGTGGGCACCCAGACGTTCGATATCGTGTTCAAGCAGGTCGACGGGATGCTGCCGCAGGTCACGAAGGCAGCCGACGGAGCGAACGAGCTCGCCTCCGGGCTGGTCACCGCCGACTCCGGGGGCAAACAACTCGCGTCGGGCGTCGACGAGATGTCCTCGGCCGTCTTGAAAGCCACCGAGCCGCTCGTCGGATTGACCAGTGCCACCGGTGGACTCAGTCCCACCGAGGTTCGGTCGGTGGCCACCCGGATCGACAGCAACGTGACCGAGCTCGACACCGTGCTCGGTGACGCCGCCGTCGCACAGTCACGGGCGTCGGATGCGGTGGACGCCGCCGTCGGGAGACTGTCGAAGAGTTCGGACCCGGCGATGCGTGCACTCGCCACGACACTTGCTCCCACGAAGCAATTCCTGCAGACACAGGGAGTCGGCCCGGACGCAGACGGTCCGCTGGCCCAGCTGAGGAACGACTCGTCGCTGCTGACTTCCCAGTTCGATACGCAGGGCAGCCCGTTGAACACCTTCCTCGGATTGGCGGAGACCGGGGCGTTGCACAACGACATCCTCACTGTCCGGTCGGATATGACGAAGTTGAGCGACGGTGCGAACGAACTGTCGTCCGGGCTCGGCGAACTGAAGTCGGGGTCGGCCGAATTGGCCGGCGGCCTCGACGAGGCGGGCAAGGCGATCCCGAAGTGGAACAAGGCCCAACAGGATGCGCTCGCCAAGACCCTGGCCCAACCGGTGCAGCTGTCGGAGAAGTACGAGAACGAGGCCAAGACGTTCGGCACCGGTTTCGCGCCGTTCTTCTTCTCGTTGGCGCTGTTCGTCGGCGGCATCATCGCGTGGATGCTGTTCACACCGTTGCAGTCGCGGCCGGTCGCGCAGGGACTGAACTCTCTGCGCGCGGTGCTGGCGTCGTTCGCTCCGACCCTGGCGGTCGGCATCCTGCAGGCGCTGATCCTGTACCTGGTCACCGTGCTCGCCGTCGGCATGCGCCCGGTTCACATGGTCGGCACCTTCGGATTCATGGTGCTCGTCGTCGCGGCGTTCCTGGCGATCATCCAGATGTTCAACGCCTTGTTCGGTCCAGCTGTCGGCCGCGTCGTGACACTGGCGTTCCTGATGATCCAGTTGACGTCCGCGGGCGGAATCTATCCGGTCGAGACGACGACGAAGCCGTTCCAATACATCCACTGGGTGGACCCGATGACGTACACCGTCAATGGGTTGAGACAGATGATCATGGGTGGCGTCGACTACCGATTCTGGGTCGCGATGTCGGTCCTCATCGGTATCGCCCTGGTGTGCCTGGCCGTGTCGACGCTCGCGGCCCGAAGAAACCGGCAATACACGATGGACAGGCTGTATCCGCCTGTCGAAGTGTGATCGGCCGGCGCCCGACACCGGCGGCCGACCCCGACACCGGCCGACCCTGACCGCCAACGCGACCAGACCGACAGCGAAATTTCAGGCTGATTGAAATAGAGGAGCAGACATGGCAGCGCGAAACGACGAAGACATGGCCCTCAGCCCGGTGTTCAACCGGTTGGGCGAGCAGACTCGACTCCCGAGGTATGAACTGGCCGACGACATGCTCCTTCCGAGCACGGCCTACCAGATCGTCCACGACCAGGCGATGCTCGACGGCAACTCACGATTGAACTTGGCGACCTTCGTGTCCACCTACATGGACAAAGAAGCCCAGCTCCTCTACGCGCAGACCGTCGACAAGAATATGATCGACAAGGACGAGTATCCGGCGACCGCCCAGATCGAGGACCGGTGCTGGCGGATCCTCGGCAACCTGTGGCACAACCCGGATGTCGAGAGCGCGATCGGCACGTCGACGATCGGATCGTCGGAGGCGTGCATGCTCGGCGGTCTGGCGCTCAAGCGCCGGTGGCAGCATCGTCGCAAGGCCGCGGGCGAGTCGACCGAGAGCCCGAACATTGTCTTGTCGACCGCGGTGCAGGTGTGCTGGGAGAAGTTCTGCAACTACTTCGAGGTGGAGCCGCGGTGGGTGCCGATCACCGAGGACCATCTGTACCTCGACGGGCATGACTTGCAGAAGTACGTCGATGAGAACACTATCGGCGTCGTTGCGATCATGGGGCAGACCTACACCGGCGCGTACGAGCCGGTCGCCGAGATCGCCGCGAAACTCGACCAGATCCAGGCCGACTCCGGGTTCGACGTGCACATTCACGTCGACGGCGCCTCCGGTGCGATGATCGCGCCGTTCTGCCAACCGGATCTCGAGTGGGACTTCCGAGTGGAACGCGTTGCGTCGATCAGCACCTCCGGGCACAAGTACGGTCTCGTCTACCCGGGTGTGGGGTGGATCGTGTGGCGCGCCGCCGATGCGCTTCCGGAGAGCATGGTCTTCCACTGCGCGTACCTCGGCGGTGACATGCCGACCCTCGCATTGAACTTCTCACGGCCCGGCGCGCAGGTTCTGCTGCAGTACTACCAGTTCCTTCGCCTCGGTCGGGAAGGCTACCGGGCCGTTCAGCAGAATTCGCTGGACGTCGCGCAGCGACTGTCGACGGCCATCGCTGAGATGGCGCCGTTCGAACTGGTCAGCAAGGGCGACACCATTCCCGTCTTCGCCTGGCGGCTGAAGACCGGATATACCGACAACTGGACGCTCTACGATCTCCAGGACCGACTGCGGATGAAGGGGTGGCAGGTCCCGGCCTACCCGCTGGCCGATGACCTCGCCGACGTCACAGTGCAGCGCATCGTCGTGCGCGCCGGGTTGAGCGAAGACCTCGCCGATTCGCTGCTCGCCGACATCGTCACCGAAGTCGAGTTCCTTGAGCGACTGAGCGGCCCGATGCCGAGCGAGGGACAGACCGCGGGCTTCCACCACTGACCGTTCCGCCGGACGCCTCGGGGCGAACACGCCCGAGGCGTCCCGGCGTTCACCGGAAAGGTTATGCGCGTGACCGCTGATCGTCACCGTTTCGCCGACGTCCTGACGGCGACCACGACAAAGCAGTGCGTCGGCTTCATGATCGGCTCGGCGCTGTTCGCGCTGGGATCTGCTCCCGGCTTCGGCAACTGGGCGGGGGCCAACGCGTCGAACATCTCCTACTTCATCGGTGCCTGGTTCTTCACCGGGGCCGCACTGATCCAGTTGGTGCGCAGCGGTGCCATGGCGACCACGGTGTCGTACGGCAACGGCGTGATGCTGCGCGCCGAGTGGCTGGCGGCGTCCACCCAGTTCTTCGGCACCCTCCTGTTCAACGTGAGCACCGCCTCGGCGCTCGAAGTCAAAACGGTTCACGGCCAACAGCACCTGGTGTGGAACCCGGACGCAGGCGGGTCCGTCGCGTTCCTCATCAGCGGAGTGTTCGTCCTCCTAGCCTTCACCCGTGCGGACGGGCGCGTCTGGGCGCCCCGCAGTACCGACTGGTGGTCCGGGGTGATCAACATGGCCGGGTGCATCGCCTTCGGCGTGTCCGCAGTCGGATCGTTCGTGAGCCGCACCGGGACCACGGTCGACGCGGTTCTCGCCACCGTCGGCACCTTCGTCGGAGCCCTCTGCTTCTTCTTCGCGTCGTTCATCGTGCTCGTCGCGATGAGAGTGCAGGAAAGGACCGCCGATCGAGTCGGCTCAGTCCGGTGAGTGCACCCGCCACAACGGGTTCACCGGGCCATGGCCGGCCCCCAGCGGATACGCGGACTGCAGACCCTTCGTGACCCAGCCCTTGGCGAACTCGAGCGCATCGGGCACCGGGTAGCCGTGGGCGAGGGCCCCACAGATCGCGGCGGCGAGGGTGTCGCCCGCACCGTGGTCGTGGGGTGTGTGGATGCGGGGTGTGTCCACCGAGATGAACTGGTCTCCGTCGAACAGCAGATCCGGGCTCACCTCGCTGTCGCGTAGATGTCCGCCCTTCACCAGCGCCCATCGCGCCCCGAGGTCGCGGAGAGCGCGGGCTGCGTCGCGTTGGGTCGCCGCGTCGACGACGTCGATCCCGGTGATCAACCGGACCTCGTCCAGGTTCGGGGTGAGCACGTCCGCCAACGGGATCATCCGGTGAATCAGCGTGTCGAGGGCGTCGGCGGCGAGCAGTGGATCACCGTGCATGGAGGCGCAGACCGGGTCGACGACGAGCGGGACTTCGCGCCCGCCGCCGATGCCGAGTTCTTCGCAGGTGTCGGCGATCGCATCGATGATCGGCGCCGACGCGAGCATCCCCGTCTTGGCCGCGTCGACTCCGATGTCCGAGACCACCGACCGCATCTGGGCGGCGACGATCTCCGGCGAGATGCGCTCGATCCCGGTGACGCCGAGCGTGTTCTGCACGGTCACCGCAGTGACCGCGACACAGGCGTGTAAACCGAGAAGCGCGAAAGTGCGCATATCCGCTTGGATGCCCGCGCCGCCGCCGGAGTCGGACCCGGCGATCGTCATGACACGCGCAGGACTCTGGCCGGGATCGACTGTCGGCAGCAGACGCGGTTCGGTCACCGGGGTGCGCTCGCCTGCGAGACGGACTCGACCTCGGAGATGGGGAGGTACACCTGGTTGCCTGCCGCGGCGAACTCGTCGGATTTGGCCGCCATCTCCTGCGCGATCTTGCGGTCGATGTCCTCCGCGGTGACCAGGTCGTTCTCCTCGGCGTAGGCGCGGACATCCGCCGAGATACGCATCGAGCAGAACTTGGGGCCGCACATCGAGCAGAAGTGCGCGGTCTTCGCGGGCTCCGCGGGCATCGTCTCGTCGTGGTACTCGCGGGCGGTGTCCGGGTCGAGCGCCAGATTGAACTGGTCGGTCCACCGGAACTCGAATCGGGCCCGGCTGAGCGCGTCGTCGCGTTCTTGAGCCCTCGGATGCTCTTTGGCCAGATCGGCCGCGTGTGCCGCGATCTTGTACGTGATCACGCCGACTTTCACGTCGTCGCGGTTCGGTAGGCCCAGATGTTCCTTCGGAGTGACATAGCAGAGCATCGCGGTGCCCGCCTGCGCGATCATCGCCGCGCCGATCGCCGAGGTGATGTGGTCGTAGGCGGGTGCGATGTCGGTGGCCAACGGACCGAGCGTGTAGAACGGTGCCTCCTCGCACCACTGTTCTTCGAGCTTCACGTTCTCGACGATCTTGTGCATCGGGACGTGACCGGGCCCCTCGATCATCACCTGGACTCCGAATGCCTTTGCACGCGTGGTCAACTCACCGAGAGTACGCAGTTCGGCGAACTGCGCCTCGTCGTTCGCGTCGGCGATCGATCCCGGCCGCAGACCGTCACCCAGGGAGAAGGTGATGTCGTAGCGGGCGAGGATCTCACACAGTTCGTCGAAGCGCGTGTACAGAAACGACTCCTCGTGGTGAGCCAGGCACCAGGCGGCCATGATCGAGCCGCCACGCGAGACGATTCCGGTGACACGTCGTGCGGTCAGCGGCACATAGCGTAGGAGCACGCCCGCGTGGACCGTCATGTAATCGACGCCCTGCTCGGCCTGCTCGATCACGGTGTCGCGGTAGATCTCCCAGGTCAACGCCGTCGGATCGCCCTTGACCTTCTCCAATGCCTGATAGATCGGGACGGTGCCGACCGGGACCGGCGAGTTCCGCATGATCCATTCGCGCGTGACGTGGATGTCCTTGCCGGTCGACAGGTCCATGATCGTGTCGGCACCCCACCGCGCCGCCCACACCATCTTCTCGACCTCTTCGCCGATCGACGACGTGACCGCCGAGTTGCCGATGTTGGCGTTGACCTTCACCGCGAACGCCTTGCCGATGATCATCGGCTCGGACTCGGGATGACGATGATTGGCTGGGATGACGGCGCGTCCCGCGGCGACCTCGCTGCGGACCAACTCCACGTCGACGCCCTCGCGGGCGGCGATGTACGCCATCTCCGGTGTCACGATCCCGGCTCGGGCCCACGCGAGCTGTGTCGCCGTGCCGTCGACCGGCTCGGGCCTGGCCCACGAGTCGCGGGTCGCGGGCAGGCCGCGCTCGATGTCGATCACCGCGTTCACGTCGGTGTACGGACCCGACGTGTCATACAGGTCGAGGTGTTCACCGTTGGTCAGATTCACCCGGCGAGCCGGGACCTGCATGCCGTTGATCTGCATGTAGTGCTTCGCGCTGCCCTCGATCGGACCAGTGGTGACGCTTTGGATAGACACAGGTGTGCCCATGGAAGACTCCTCCCTACGCCGGCATTACCCGGACAGGTTCGAGCGGTCGACGACCGCCGGTCGCCATCTCAGCCCTCGGATCGTGAGAGCCCCCGCGTGTGTAATTGTCGTGTAGGCCGCGCCCAGGCAACGCCAGCCGCTGAGCTCGCGGACCTACGCCAGCCACCCTAGCGCCGACTGCGCCCGTTGTGGGAGCCACACCCAACCGTGATGCAGATGTGACTGATGTGACTTGCCGCACATCACTTGCGCACCGTAGTGTTGTGACTGTTGTCACAGGGAGGTGTCATGCAACTGAGGAACCGTCATCACCAGGCGCGGCAGCACAGTGCGCGATCGCTGCTCCAGCAGATCTCGGAGGTCGTGCACAATCCCGACCGCGAGCGATTCGAATTGTGGGTCGCAGGCGATCTCGTCGGCGTCCTCGGTTACCGCATCGACGACACCGACGACGGTCGCATCGCGACCATTCTGCACACCGTCATGTACGACGAGTACGCCGGTCACGGCCTGGCGACTCGACTGACCGGGACCGCGATGGCGTGTATGCGCGAGGACTCGCTGAGGGTGCGGCCGGTCTGCACGTTCACCCGCAAGTTCCTCGAAGCGCACCCGGGAATGGTCCCGCTGGCTCCCGTCTGACGCCGGGTTCCGCCTCTGCTCAGGTCGACGAGACGTCGAGTACGAGCGGTGCGTGATCGCTCGCGCCCTTGAGTTGGCGGGCTGCGGCGTCGACGAAGGCGTCGAAGACGCGATCGTTCAAGGCCGGAGAGCAGAGCGCGAAATCGATGCGCATGCCTTCGTTCTTGTCGAAGCGGCCTGCCTGATAGTCCCAGAACGTGTACGTGTCCGGGCCTGGGGCGAAGGGATCCGCGCTGTCGGCGAATCCCGCGTCGACGAACTCGGTGAAGGCTGCGCGCTCGGCGTCCGAGGTATGCGTGCGGTCGGCGAAGTAGGCCAGGTCCCAGACGTCGGCGTCCGTCGGAGCGACGTTCCAGTCCCCGGCCAACGCGATCTGTGCCGCCGGGTCGTGAGCCAACTCCAGTCGGGTCACCCCCGCGAGAGCGGCCAGCCAGTCGAGTTTGTAACTCATGTGCGGGTGGCCCGGCGCGCGGCCGTTCGGAACGTAGAGGCTCCACACGCGCACACCGTCGCACGTCGCCGAGATCGCTCGAGCCTCCGCCTTGCCGTCGTACGTCGGCTGGCCGTCGAACCCGAGGTGGACGTCGTCCAGGCCGACACGGGACGCGATCGCGACGCCGTTGTAACCGCCGTCTCCGTGCAGCGCCACGTCGTAGCCGTGAGCGGCGAAGCTCATCACGGGGAACTGGTCGTTGGAACACTTGGTCTCTTGGAGTGCGAGCACGTCGATCGCGTGTCGCGTCATCCAGGCCACGACGTCCTCCGAGCGAGCACGGATCGAGTTGACGTTCCAGGTCGCCAGGCGCACGGTGCTCAGATCTCCTCGGTAGGATCGGTCACCCGGACGCCGAGTTCGGCCCACCGCTCGCGGACGACGGCGGGGGCGTCGTCGAGCAGCAGCACTGCGAACCGTGCGTCATCGTGGGAATTGCGGTAGGAGTCGCGCCAGAAGTCGATCGACTCGGCGAACCACTTCAGCGCGTCCGGCTCGTCCGCGAGCAACTGCGATGCGTTCTCGATGATCGTCAACCAGCCGCTCGACGGAGCGCCTTCGGGCGTGTGCAAGCCGGTCGGCAGGTCACGCATGCAGTCGTCGAGGGCGTCCCGATTGCGGCCGAAGTGTGCGGGGAAGTCCCAGGTCTGCGCCAATGCGTCCAGTACCCCGCCGACTGTCCGCATCCGGGCGGCATCGACTCGGCGAGCGGTGAAACCGGTCCCGAACAGGGACGGCGCGGTGGCGGCGACGGCGGTCATGCGCCCGGGCCCCGGATCGCGGTGAACGTCTCGTAATGATCCAAGGTGAAATAGGCCGACCCGTTGCTACCCGTCACGATCCGCTCCGCGTCGCGTCCCCTCCCGCGCTGCTTCGGATTCACGTCCCACTCCTGATAGCTGATCTTCTTGCCGTTCGACGTCTTCTTCGGCAGGCGCCCCTCCGAATTGCGGAACGCGTCGCCGCCGTGTGTCCCCGGCGCGTTCGCTGCATCCGGCCAGTCGCCTGCATCGATGTAGCTGAGGGTCTGTTGGACGCGGGCGGGAACGTCGTTCGACGGCCTTCCCGCAGTCCGGGACCGTTCGGACGAACCCGAATCGGCTGCGGCCGCACTCACCCCCGACGGGGCGGCTGCCGACGGTTCGGCGTCTGTGGTGTTGCGCCCGTCGACCCACCAGGTCAACGCGACGACCGCCAACAGCACGATCACACCGAGCACGGATGCGAGCATGCGGCGACGGGACTGCTCAGGGTCGCGGTTGGGAGGAGACATCACGTTCCACGGTAACCGGTGGGGCCCCGGAATCGAATTCGCCTACGGCTCGATGAGTTCGCCGACCACGGCGGTGTGGTGCAGCGCGTATCCGGCCCGTCTGGCCGCCGCCCGGAGAGCGTCGTTCGAGGCCTCGACGTCCACCGCCCACATCCCCTCGCCGACCTCGATTGGGGTGAGTCCGTCGACGGGCACGGCGGCCGAGGCGACGAGCACCTCCATCGCCTGAGCGTCGTCGACGGCGACTCGCCCGGGTCGCACGATGCGGTCGGGGAGGAGGGCAAATGCGGGGAGGTCGAGGTCGTCGTACCAGTCGATGATCTCGGCGACCGCGGCCGACGGAGCGTTGAACTCGACGGGCACCGCCGAACGGCCGCGCGGCGACGAGCCGCCCGCCGACACGACCCAACCGTCGATCTCCTCGCGGTGCGTCGCATCGCATCCCGTGCAGAGTGCACGTTCGACGTCGCGGATCTCCGAGTTTCGGACGACGTGTCGAGACAGGAGCCGGATCGAAGTGATCGCATCGCGGTTGATCGCGACGATCTCACCGTCCCGATCGACCTTCAGATACTGCTCGTCGGACATCTGGAGAACACCGGTCACATCCGACTGTGACGGGCCGCCGCCGACCACGGTCGGGTTCGGTTCGGCACGCCAATCGGCCGGGACGTCGGCCCGTCCGAGTCGGTAGCGGACGACAATGCGGTCGCCGACGGTCGGATCGATCACGGCGGCCTCAGTCGTCGTCGTGCCCGAAGGGGTCGCGGTCGGCTCCGGGTAGCCACGTCAGGCCGGGAGATCCCCAGCCGTTGCGTTTGACGGCCTTCTTCGCGGCGCGCGCATTCCGGCCGACCAGCACGTCGATGTACAGGTAACCGTCGAGGTGACCCGTCTCGTGCTGCAGCATGCGGGCGAAGAACCCGTCGGACTCGATCTCGACGCGAGCCCCGTCGCGGTCGGTGCCGACGACCTTCGCCCAGTCGGCGCGCCCGGTGGGGAAGCCTTCGCCGGGCACCGACAGGCAGCCCTCGTCGTTGTCGTCGGGGTCCGGCATCGTCTCGGGAATCTCCGAGGTCTCCAGAGTCGGGTTGATCACCTCGCCGCGGCGGCGCGTCGGGCCGTCCGGGCAGTCGTAGACGAACATCCGAAGTCCGTGACCGACCTGGTTGGCAGCCAGACCGACACCGTTCGCGGCGTCCATCGTCTCGTACATGTCGTCGAGCAGCGCGATGATCTCGGTGGACGGACGCCCCTGGTCGTCGAGTTCGACAGGCGTCGTCGGGTGGTGCAGCACCGGCTCGCCGACGATGCAGATCGGAAGAATTGCCATGTAGCCATACATTACTCGGGCAATGCGGCGTGTTCGCGGTGAGTCGTCGTGAAGGGTCGCCGTCGGGTGGTTACACTCTTGAAGCGAACCACACGTTTGTGATTCGCCTCCGGACGGCTCGTGCGCGGGGCGCGGACCGGACGAGTGAACAGGACGAAACGGCACGCTTTGCAAGGGAGCGAGATGGACGGCGCAACCGCGCATACACCAGGCGACGACGATTCGGTCGGTGCTGCGCAGGCTGGGCAGCAAGGCGACCCGCATGAGGTCGGGCCCGACGGCCTCACCCGTCGCGAACACGACATCCTCTCGTTCGAGCGCCAGTGGTGGAAATACGCCGGCTCGAAAGAAGAGGCCATCAAAGAACTGTTCAGCCTGTCCGCGACCCGTTATTACCAGATTCTGAACGCGTTGGTCGATCGTCCCGAAGCGCTTGCGGCCGATCCCATGCTGGTCAAACGACTCCGTCGTCTGCGAGCCTCACGCCAGAAGGCGCGGGCCGCTCGACGCCTTGGATTCGAGATCTGACAGGCGTCCTGGGGCGCGTCGTGCACACGCCTCGCCTCCTACGCGGCGTCGTGAGCTAAAGTTGCCGTGATGAAAGCTGACCGAGAAACCAACCGACTGCCCCTTCGGGCAGGTGCCATGCTGCTGCTGGCGGTTGCCGTGGTCTTCATCGGCCTCGGCTGGCATCGTGCCGCCACCAGTGGAGACGAGGGTGACACCGCCTCGACCTCCGTCGCGGAGAGCACGACGGCCACGCCGACGGAGTCGAGCGCCGCGGGCGGCGATGAGACGTCGACGCCTGCATCGTCCTCCAAGGTGGCCGATGCCGCTGATGTCGGGTCGGTCTGCGTGCTCAACGCGGGAACCGTCACCGGACTCGCGGGCAAGGTGTCCGACTCACTCAAGCAGTCGGGTTTCGACGTCAGCGGTGCCGAGAATCTGTCGACGGGCAGCATCAGTGAGAACACCGTCTTCTACGACGAAGGCGACGAGGCTGCCGCGCAGAAGGTCGCCGATGTGGTCCCCGGCGGTGCCTCCGCAGACCCGAGGCCCGCGGTGTTCACGCGGTGCGAAGGTGAGATCGTCGTCATCGTCGTCACCGAATGAGCCCGAAAGCCGTTAAGCCCCAGACCCGCTAACCCCGAACATCGGTTGACACCGAACCCCGTCCAGCCCACAAGCCCGCAAGCCTTGCTCGTACGGAACATATAAGGAGCGTCATGTTCGCCCGTAACCACAGTGGTGCCGCTACCGGAACCTCGACCACTCGTGTCCTGGCGGTCCTCGCCGCGGCAGGCGCCGCTGGAGCGGTGCTCGCGGGATGCACGCCCGACCAGTACCCGACGGACGAGAAGGGCACGACGCCGCCGGTCATCACCGGTGACCAGGCGCAGCCGGGCGACGAGGTCAACGCCGGTACCAGCTCCGGCGGCGCTGAAGAGATGTCCGCGACGCTCCGCAACACCGAGGGTGCGAGCGTCGGTGTCGCGAACTTCACCACCGAAGGCGAAGCCGTCACCGTCACCCTCCGAGTCACCGGCATGGATGCGGGATCACACGGCGTCCACATCCACTCCGTCGGCAAGTGTGAGGCGTCCACCGGTTTCGCATCGGCGGGCGACCACCTTCAGGTCGACGGCCACACCGGTAAGCCCGAGAGCGGCGATCTGACCAGTGTCACCGTCCTGGCGAACGGTACGGGGACGGTCACGAGCTCGACGGACGCGTTCAAACTCGATCAGATCGGCGGCAAGGCCCTCGTCGTCCACGAGGTAGGCGACACCGACGGCACACACCGCCTGGCGTGCGGCGTCATCGCCCAGAAACGATAGGACGCATCACCGGTGGGGGGCCGTATCCGCGAGATCGAGTTCCACGGATCGACTGAGCCGACGCTCGGGGTGGAGTGGGAGCTCGCCCTCGTCGATCGCGTGACCCGCGACCTATCGAACTCGGCGCCCGAACTGTTCGATCTGATCCAAGCGCGCGGAGTGGACCGGTCGGAGCGGATTCACAAAGAGCTCCTGCGCAACACCGTCGAACTCGTCACCGATATCTGTCATACGGTCCCCGAGGCGATGGCCGATCTCGGCGAGACCCTCGACGTGGTGCGTGAGCTCACCCGAGAGGTGGGCGTCGACCTGTACGGCGCGGGCACGCACCCGTTCGCGGAATGGTCGACGCAGCAGCTGACCGAGGGGCCGCGCTACGCGGAGCTGATCGCTCGGACCCAATGGTGGGGCCGCCAGATGCTGATCTGGGGTGTGCACGTGCACGTCGGGATCAGCCGCCGCGACAAAGTACTCCCGATTCTGTCGTCGCTGCTCAAGTACTACCCGCACCTGCTGGCGCTGTCGGCGTCGTCGCCGATGTGGGGCGGGCGGGAGACCGGGTACGCGAGCAACCGGGCGATGATGTTCCAGCAGTTGCCGACCGCGGGACTGCCGTTCCAGTTCGAGCGGTGGAGCGAGTTCGAACGGTTCGTCTCCGACCAGGAGACCACCGGGATCATCGATCATCTCAACGAGATCCGGTGGGACATCCGGCCTTCGCCACACCTGGGCACCATCGAAGTACGGGTGTGCGACGGCGTCTCGAATCGTCGTGAGCTCGCAGGCATCGTCGCACTGATCCACTGCCTGATCGTCGACCTGGATCGTCGTCTCACCGCGGGGGAGACCCTGCCGCAGATGGCGCCGTGGCTCGTGCAGGAGAACAAGTGGCGGGCCGCCCGCTACGGCATCGATGCGATCGTCATCCAAGACGCCGATTGCTCCGAGCGACTCGTCACCGACGACCTCGCTGAACTCCTCGTGCGACTCGAGCCGGTCGCCGCCTCGTTGGGCTGCGCCGACGAACTGGCCTCGATCGGCGACATCGTCGCCCGCGGCGTCAGTTACAAACGCCAACACGACGTGTTCGCGCGAACCGGCGACATGCGCGACGTGGTCGCATCGGTGGTCGACGAACTCGGGTAGCGCTCAGTCGCCCCGCTCGCGTGCTCGTAGCTGACTCTCGTCGAGCAGATGCTCGTCGATACGTTGCTCGCGGTAGACGAGGCGGCCGACGCGCTGCGCGATGACGGGCGCGGTGATCAACGTGAACAGCCCGGTCAACACGAGCATGCCGCTGTCGACATGCCCGTCGAGCTGGATGAGCGCGCCGATCAGCACGAGGATCATGCCGAACGTCTGCGGTTTGGTCGCCGCGTGCATACGGCTCAAGGTGTCCGGGAAGCGGACGATGCCGATCGCTGCGGTCAACGCGACCGACGAGCCGAATAGCACGAAGAAGGCGGTGAGAATATCCCTGATCACTTCGTGTCCCCGATCACTTCGTGTCCCCGCTCATCTTCTTGTCCCTGCTGAGCTCGTCGTCCCTCACCCGGAATCGGGCCACTGCGATGGATCCGATGAAGCTGACGAGGCTCAGCACGACGATGGCGGCGGCGATTGTCGTGTCACCGGACGCCGCGACCCAGATGGCGAGACCGGAGATCATGATGGCGACGATCGCGTCGACACCGACGAGTCGGTCGAGTGTGCTCGGGCCGCGCAGAGTCCGGTAAGTGGTCAGGACGACGGCGACGAGCAGCATCGCGGCAGCGATCGCCCACACGTAGGTCATGTGTCTGTGTCCTCCTTCCGTCGCCGCAGGATGCGGCGGCGGGACGCGCGGCGTACGCGACGCTCTTCGTCGGCGACGCGCTGACGATCACTGAACGGAACGTGGTGGTAGTCGTCGTCGATGCCGTGGAACGGGCTTGGCTGCCATTCGGAGTCGCGCTCGAAAGCCTTGATGAACTGCCGTTCCACATACGCCATCTGACGGAAGAAGGAATCGACCTGCGACTGCTTGCGGACGTCGAAGATGTGCACGTACAGCATGCGGCGCAGATGGTCGATCTCGACGACCATCGTGCCGGGAACGAGGTTGATGTAGTCGATGGCCAGCGTCAGCACCAGGTCGGACTTGATCGCGACATGCACGCGGACCACCGCGCCGAGCGGCGGCGGACCCGGCTTGATCGCCGCCCACGCTACCTGCGCCGACGACACGACGAAGTTACCGATCAGGGTGAACACGAGCTTCAACGCGGCCAACGGGTGGATGCGGCCTTCGACGGGGACCCGAGGCAGTGGGAGCAGAGTCATCACGAGGATCGCGATCACGACGCCGACGACGATGTTGCCCCACGTGACCTCGCCCCACAGCAGAACCCAGACGAATGCCAACCACGCCACGCCCCACAGGCGCATCGTGAACTCGCGCAGATCACCGCCGGCCCACTTCGGGAACTTCAGGTGCTCCTGCAGCCACACGATCGCATTGGTCAACGGCCAGGCGAACCAGACGACGGCGAGCCGCCACAGGTTGCCGAAGAACGCCGGGATCGTCTTCTTGCCGGCGGGACGCACATGCGGGCGGTCCGGGAACGGTGTGTTGCTCATCGGCCGCCTCCGGGGCCGAGCACGGTACCGATATACACGTCGCGGTCCAGAACGCCGTGGGCTCCGCTGTCGGTGAACTCGAAGATCGGCCCGGCCCACACGGTGAGGGCCAGGCCGACGGCGACCATCGCGGCTGTCGGCAACACCATGGTGACGGGCATACGGCCGACGTCCTCACGCTCGTCGAGAAGCACGTCGGTTCCTTCTTCGACGAGTGCCGAGGGCGTGCTCGACGCCATATCGCCTTCGGGAGCGTCGGCGCGGGCGCGCCAGAATCCCTTCGTCCAGATCCGGGCCATCACATACAGAGTCAACAGACTGGTGATGACACCACCTGCGACGAGGATCCACGACAGGACCGAGCCGTCGGCGGCGCCGGACTGCAGGAGGGCGACCTTGCCGATGAAGCCGGAGAACGGTGGGATTCCGCCGAGGTTGAGCGCGGGGATCAGGAACAGCACCGCCAGCAGCGGGCTCGCGATGAGCCCGCCCAGGCGACGCAGCGACGACGATCCCGCCTGACGTTCGATCAATCCGACGACGAGGAACAGGGTGGTCTGCACCAGGATGTGGTGGGCGACGTAGTAGATCGCGGCACTCGTCGACTCCAGCGATCCGACGGCGATACCGAAGATCATGTAGCCGATATGGCTGACGAGGGTGAACGACAGGAGTCGTTTCACGTCGGTCTGGGCTATCGCGCCGAAGATGCCGACCAGCATCGTCAACAGTCCGGCGACCATCAGCACGGTATCCATCGCTCCACCGGGGAACAGGAGCGAGTGCGCGCGGATGATCGCGTACACACCGACCTTGGTGAGCAGGCCCGCGAACACGGCGGTGACCGGGGCGGGAGCCGTCGGATAGGAGTCGGGCAGCCAGGTCGACAGCGGGAAGACCGCGGCCTTGATACCGAAGGCGACGAGGAGCACCGCGTACAGGGCGTTGCGGGTCCCGTCTGGGACGTCGTCGAGGCGGACTGCCATCTCGGCCAGGTTGAGTGTCCCGGTCGCGGCGTACGCGAAGGCGATGCCTGCCAGGAAGATCAACGAGGAGACCATCGAGACCATCACGTACGACGCGCCCGCGCGTACGCGTTCGGCGCTGGCGCCCAGCGTCAGCAGCACGAAGCTCGCGGCGAGCAGCACCTCGAACGAGACGTACAGATTGAACAGATCGCCCGCCAGGAAGGCGTTGCACACGCCCGCGGTGAGGATCAGATAGGTCGGCAAGAAGATCGACACAGGTTGTTCGGTCGTGCCGTCTCGGATGCCCTGACCGATCGCGTAGACGACGACGCACAACAACACCGTCGTCGACACGACCAGCATGAGAGCCGCCAACCGGTCGACGACGAGAGTGATGCCGAGAGGCGAGCCGCCGTCGTCCCGGTCGCCCCACCCGCCGACGTGGACGGCGAACGGTCCGTGGACGCTCGTCAGGTACAGCATCATCGCCGACGCGATCAGTGCCACGCCGATCGCGGAGACGCTGACCGCGCGCTGGAAGGTCGGGCTGCGTCCCCGCAGCAGAGTGAGAGCCGCGCCGAGTAGTGGGACGAGGGTCGGGAGAGCGATCAATACGGTGATCCAAGACGGTTGCGGGATCATCGATCACCTCCCTGCTCTTCTGCGCTGTCCTTTACTGTGCTGTCCTGTTCTGGGACATCCTCTTCTGGGTCGCCCGGCATGTCGTCGGAGTCCTCCGGCAGATGGGCGATCAGGTCGGCGTCCTCGGGCATCAGGTCGGTCTCGATGACGCCCTGGTGGACGGCCTCGAACTCTTCGGCCGTGAGCGGATTGCCGTGGTCATCGAAGAAGTCGCCTGCGACGGTGTCTGCCCCGGTCAGCGGGTCGTCGCTTCGGTCGCGGTCGCCGAACGTCTGCAAGGAACTGCTCGCGATCTTGACGTCCTCCGGGTCGTCGCCGAGATCGTCGTCGCCTGCCGACTCGAGAGAGGTCGGTTCGGCGTCCGGCGGCGGAGCCTCGCGACTGCGCCGGTTGATGACGAACAGCCGGTACACGAGGGCGAGTACGAAGGCGGCCACACCCATGGTGATGACGATGGCGGTGAGCACCATGCCTTGGGCGAGTGGGTCGGCGTCTGCAGACTGGCCCGAGGACTCGCGACCGCGGACCGGTGGGTGACCCGGTGGTCCGGCGAGCGTGATTATCAGCAGGTTGACCGCGTTGCCGACCAGCATGAGGCCGAACAGCATGCGGATGAGGCTGCGGTCCATCAGCAGATAGACGCCGCACGCGGCGAGGGCGCCCGCGACGATCAGCAGGCCGAGGTCGACGCTCACTTGCGCACCTCCCGCCGCGGCTGCGCGGGGATGCCGCCGGTCAGCGGAGCGTCGTCGGCGACCTCCAGGCGTGCGCCGAGGCTGCGCAGGATGTCGAGGACCAGTCCGACGACGATCAGATAGATCCCGAGGTCGAAGAACATCGCGGTGACGATGTGGATATCGCCGAACACCGGCAGGTGCAGGTCGATGACCGCCGAGGACAGGACGGGTGCGCCGACGAACAGCGAGGTGACGGCTGTCGTCGCCGAGACGAGCAGGCCTGCGCCCAGAATGGTCCCGGCTTCGACGGGTAGCGCTTCGCCGAGTTCGTAACGGCCGCCCGCGAGATAGCGCAACACGAGGGCCAGACCCATGACGAGGCCGCCTGCGAAACCGCCGCCCGGTGCGTTGTGCCCGGCGAAGAACAGGTACGCGGACAAGACCACCAGGGTGGGGAACACGACACGAGTGGTGGCTTCGAGCACCATCGTGCGGTGACGCGGGTCGCGCAGCTCGCTGCCGGCCAGCCAGGTGGTGCGTTCGGCGATGAAGTCGTCTTCGTCGAGGCCCGCCTGCAGCCGCGCGGCGTCGGTGATGCGCGGCACGGCGCCGAATCGGCG
>NZ_JBQEDL010000009.1:17848-41147 GCF_052106715.1 Gordonia sp. (in: high G+C Gram-positive bacteria) | reverse complement strand
AATCGGCGGCTGCGGAACACCATGGATGCGACACCGGTGGCGGCGACAATGAGGACCGAGATCTCGCCGATCGTGTCCCAGGCGCGGATATCGACGAGGAGGACGTTGACTGCGTTGGAGCCGTGCCCGAACTCGTATGCGGCGTCGCCGAGGCGGAGTTGCAGCGGCTTGGTCGAGCGCGCGGCCGCAGCGAACAGGCCGACGAACACCAACATCACGCCGAACGCGATGCCGATCAACGCCCGCCCGACTCGGAATCCGCCCTCGTGACGGGGTGCGGCCTCGCTCGGCAGTTTGCGCATCACCAGGACGAAGACGACGAGGGTGACGCTCTCCACCAGGAACTGCGTCAACGCCAGGTCAGGGGCACCATACATCGCGAACAGCGCACCGCACCCGTAGCCAGTGAGCCCGAGGATGAGGACGCTCGCCAGGCGGTTGCGCAGCATTGTCGTTGCAAGTGCCGCGGCGATCATCAAGACGCCGACGACGAGCTGCTCGGGTGTGTCGAATCCGCGGACCGAGAGCGCACTCCGGTTGCCGAGCCCCAGTGCGATCAACGGGAGGAGGACTGCGGTCGACAGGATGACGCCCTGGGTGATCGGGAGCGAACCGCGCTGCGTGTTCCGAGTGACCCACAGCGACACCGAGTCGGCCGTCCGCAGCGTGGCGTCGTACACGCGGTCGGCGTTGAGCGGCGGCGGGTTCTTGAACACCCGGGCGCGCCGTGCCCGCAGCACCACGAACAGGCAGGCGCCGCCGACGACCACGATGATCGAGAACACCACCGGGAGTCCGAATCCGTGCCAGAGCGCCAGATGTTCCACGGGGTGCCCGAAGTCGGGAAGGCTCTGCGCGTACGGCTCGAACAGGTCGCCGATCTGGTGCGCGAGGAACGAGGAGAGGACGCCGAGGACGGCGAGAATCGCGGGCGGCACGAGGAATGCGACGTTCGGCGGGTGCAGGGTGGCGACTGCGCGAGTGGGGAGGCGTCGGACCTTGCGGCCGAATGCGCCCCACAAGAATCGGGAGGTGTACGCGAACGTGATGATCGAGCCGACCAGCAGGACGACATCGACGAAATGCGCGACGTTGGGATTCAGCGCCCCGGTGTCCCACAGGGTTCCGAATGCGGTCTCCTTGCCGACGAAACCGATCGTGAACGGCAGCCCCGCCATACTGGCGCCTGCGACCGCCGCGATGGTGGCGAGGACGGGAAGCCGGTGACCCAGACGTGCGAGGAGACGGATGTCGCGGGTACCGGTCGCGTGGTCGATGATGCCAACCACCATGAACAGACAGGCCTTGAACATGGCGTGGGCGACGACCATCGACAGTCCGGCCATCGCGACCCCGGCGTCACCGACGCCGACGAGGACCATCATGAATCCGAGTTGGGACACGGTGCCGAACGCGAGGATCAGCTTCAGGTCGCGTTCGCGCAGTGAACGCCACCCGCCGAGCACCATCGTGAGCGCGCCGAGACCGAGAACGAGGACCTGCCAGCTCACGAGTCCGGCGAACGCGGGAGCGAGCCGGGCGACGAGGTAGATGCCTGCCTTCACCATCGCCGCGGCGTGCAGGTACGCGCTGACCGGGGTCGGCGCGGCCATCGCGCCGGGCAGCCAGAAGTGGAAGGGAACGATCGCCGACTTCGACAGGGCGCCGATGAGCACGAGGACCACGGCGACACTGATGTACACACCGCCGCCGGGTGGGTCGGCGATGAGGTCACTGAGCAGGTAACTGCCGGTTCGTTCGCCGAGCATGATGATGCCTACGAGCATCGCGAGGCCGCCGAACGTGGTGACCAGGAGCGCCTGGGTCGCGGCACGGCGGGACGTCGCACGGACCATGTTGAAGCCGACGAGCATGAACGAAAGGACCGTCGTCGCTTCCCAGAACACGTAGAGCACCAGCATGTTGTCGCTGACGACGAGACCGAACATGGCTCCGGCGAAGGCGACTATCTCGCCGCCGAACGTCGCGACACGACGCCGCATGATGTCGAAGTAGTTCGCGCAGTAGAGCAGGACGAGGGAGCCGACGCCGAGGATGAGGACCGACAGAATCGCCGACAGCGTGTCGAAACGCACGTCGATGTCCATCTGCAGGCTCGGCACCCAGGTGAACGTCTCGGTCTGGGGTTCGGCGTCCGAATCCGGCCAGTTGACGATCACCCAGACGAGGGCGGCCGCAGGCATCGCCGCCAGGATGTAGAAGCCGCGAGTACCGCAGGATTTCATGATCGGAGGTGACACGAGCGCGCCGACGGCCAGCGCGATCATCACAACGATCAAAAGGGCACTCCGTCGTATTCAGGGGTGGGCGGGGTGTCGGAACAAGTGTTCTGCCGAGGTCTACTCTACCGTTTCGGACATGAAGGCTTTGTTTCGCGTCTGTGCAATCCTCGTCATAGCGCTCATCGGCGGGCTTGTGGTGACCGCGTGCGGGAGTGACGAGTCGGATCGGTCCGGCCAGTCATTGCCCGCAGACTTCCCGTCCGACGACGTCCCATTGGTCGAGGGGGCGGTCCTGTCGGCGTCGGGTGAAGGCGACTCGTGGCGGGTGACGATCCAGGGCAGCGCCGCCGACGGTAATCCGCTCGCCAACGCGACCAAACTCCTGGAAGACAACGGCTTCGAGGAGTCCAGCCGTGCGGGAGACACCGCGAATCAGACGGTGCTGTTGTCCAAGTCGGTCGACCCGGGGACGCTGTGGGTTCGTGTCGGCGTCTCCGCCGACGCGGCCGGTGGCGGATCGACCGCGTTCTACGAAGTCACCCGGACCGAGTGACCTCGCCCGACTAAGGAATCCGCTCAGCTCTGGCGGCGCTGTGCGTACGCCTCGAGTTCGGCCACCTGCTTGGGGTCGAGAGACGGGCGGACGGCGCTGCGAGCCGTCGCCACGTCATCGACGGTGACGGTTGCCGCCTCGATGTCGCGTCGCATCGCCGCGAGTGCCGCCTCACGGAGCAGTGCGGAACAGTCCGCTGCCGAATATCCGTCGAGGTCGGCAGCTAGTTCGTCGAGGTCGACGCCGTCCAGCGGCACATCGCGCGAGGACGCCCGGAGGATGTCGGCGCGTGCCGCGGCGTCGGGCGGCGGAACGAAGACGAGGCGTTCGAGTCGGCCCGGACGTAACAGTGCGGGGTCGATCAGGTCGGGGCGATTGGTCGCGCCGAGCACGACGATATCCGACAACGGCTCGGCCCCATCGAGTTCGGTGAGCAGCGCTGCGACCACACGATCGGCGACCCCGGAGTCGGTGGAGCCGCCGCGGCGGGGAGCGAGGGCGTCGACCTCGTCGAGGAAGATCAGCGACGGAGCAGACTCGCGGGCCCGGGTGAACAGATCGCGGACGGCGCGTTCGGACGAACCGACCCACTTGTCGAGGAGTTCGGCGCCCTTCACGGTGTGCACCGACATCCGGCCAGACGCGGCGAGCGCCCGGACCAGGAACGTCTTCCCGCACCCGGGTGGTCCGTACAGCAAAACTCCGCGCGGCGGCTGCACACCGAGTCGGGCGAAGGTGTCCGGATGCTGCAGCGGCCACAGAACCGCCTCGGTGAGCGCTTGACGGGTCTGCACCATGTCGCCGACGTCGTCGAGGGTGATCGAGCCGAGTGCGACGTCCGGTGACGAGCTTCGCGACGTGGGGCTGACCACGGTGAGGGCTTCGGTGAGATCGGCGGTGCGCAACGCGGGTTCGTTGCTGTCGGCGGCGGCGGCGCGCGCCGCCGCGCGCAGCGCGGCGTCGCGGACTACCGCGGCCAGGTCGGCGGCCACGAAACCCGGGGTGTGAACGGCGATGTCGTCGAGGTCGAGGTGGCCGTCGGAGGGTACGTCGGTGAGGATCGCGGCGAGCAGGGCAGCGCGAAGAGTCGCGTCGGGCAGCCCGATCGACATCGAGCGGTCGCACAGTTCGGGGGAGCGTAGTCGCGGATCGATCGCGCCCGGGTCGGCGCTGGTGGCGACGAGGACGAGTTCGCCGGTCGCGATCGCGTCCCGCAGATCGTCGAGGATCAGCGTCGACACGGGGTCGGCGGTCGCCGGGACCAGCGCGTCGATCTCGGGGATGAGGAGAACGCCGGGGCCCTGGGCGCGCAGCCGGGCGATCGCATCGGCGACGGCGGCCCGTCGGCCGTCGGGGGCGAGTGCACCGGTCGTCGGACCGTCCAACTCCACGAGTGCTCGTCCGGCGCACACCGCGCGGACGAGGGTCGTCTTACCGACCCCGGCGGGCCCGGTCATCAGGACGCCCAGCCGCGGCTGCGCCCCCAACGACCGGAGGATGTCGGGGGTGTCGAGCGTGACGGTCAACCATTCGGTGAGACGGCCGATCTGCGTGTCGACGCCGACGAGGTCGGAGACCGGGCGGGCCGGGTGCTCCGGCTCCGGAACGGTGGGACGGGCCGGTGCCGGGGCGGCGTCACCCACTCCGCTCGCACTCGTTCCACCCGCCCAGAGCGTGGCGGTCCCGGTCTGCACGCTCACCGGCCCCTCGGGTTCGGTCGCGGTGACGGTGAGCAGTTCGTTGGTCCACGTGATGCCGAGTGTGTTGGCCAGCGATCGGGTCGCGGGACTCGCCGACAGTTCGGGGCCGAGGTCGCGCGGGAGCAGGGCCACGGTGTCGCCGACGGTCAGGATCTTGCCGAGCAGAGCGCGGCGCAGCGTCGCCTCGGTGACCGCGGACATCGCGACCGACGATCCGCTCACCGTGACACGTGACGCGCCGTGCACGACCGCCGGTCCGACGACGACCTGCGTGTTCTCGCGGACGCCGAGGTTCGTGAAAGTGATGTCGTCGAGCAGGAGGACCCCGGGTGGGACGTCGTCGCCTGCCCGAGCGACCACCGCCGTCATGGTCCTGGCGCCGGTCAGGCCGATCGCGTCCCATTCGGTCAAGGAGAGCGCGGCCAGCACTTCCGCGTGCACCCGCACCAGACCACGCCGCGAATCGGCCGCCGACGTGTTCACTCGAGCGGTCAGGGACAGCGATGGCCGTGTCACGGGGTCACGCGTCACTGCGGTCAGTCCTCCGGGTCGTAGGGGGCGGGGATCTGATTCTCGTGGGCGACCGGGCGGCGTAGGCCGAGGCGGGCCGCCGACGGCTTCCGCGGGATCGTGCGTCGCCGCACGCCGTTCGGGCCGCGTCGTTCGCCCCGTCGTTCGTCACGGCGTTGGATGCGGCGGTCGCGGGGCGCAGCGTCCCAATGATCAGGGTGCGAGGCAGCCCACCGCTGCATCCGCCAGGCGAACGGGATGTGCGCGAGGTAGGCCACCACTACCACCATCATCAAGATGTACGGGAACGTCATCAGGAGGGCGGCAGCGGCAGCGACCACGATGAGCAGTCCGGCCAGTGCGCTCGGCCGCACTCGCGCCGACTTGAACGACAGCGTCGGGCACCGGCTCACGGCGAGGATCGAGACGAAGACCATCCACGCGCCGACGGCCGCCGTCGACGTCCACCAGCCGTCGCCGAAGTGCTGCATGACGCCGACCGGCAGCAATGCGGTCAACGCGGCGATCGGTGCCGGGACGCCGACGAAGAAGTCCTTCGTGTACCCGGGGGCGGCGTCGTCGTCGAGCAGGGTGTTGAAGCGAGCCAGCCGTAGAACGATCGCCGCGCAGTAGATGAGGACTAGCACCCAACCGAGGTCCTCGCCCGCGCCCTCCTGGCCGCGCAGAACCGTCGAGTACACGATGAGGGCGGGCGCGACGCCGAAGTTGACGGCGTCGGCCAGCGAATCGATCTCGGCGCCGATCTTGGTGGTCGCTCCCATGAGGCGGGCGACGCGACCGTCGAGTCCGTCGAGGACGGCTGCGATGACGAGGAGCCCGAGCGCGAGGTCGACGCTTCCCGAGTCCGCGGATCGGACCGCGGTGAGGCCTGCGCAGAGTGCGAGGATCGTGAGTGCCGACGGCAAGAACATGCGGCCGTCGCGCAGTGAACGGCGGTGACTGTTCTCCGCGCGCGAGCTCCGTCCCGCGACGCGCAGCCTACGGCGGGGCGTGCCGTCCCGGCGGAGTCTGCGGGGACGGCGTTGAGTCGACGCGCCGGGCATCAGGTCAGGTCCGCGAGTACGGTCTCGGCACCGACCGCCCGTTGGCCGACCGCTACCTTGGGCACACTGCCCGCGGGCAGGTAGACGTCGACGCGGGACCCGAAGCGGATGAGGCCGTAGGTGTCGCCGAGTGCCAGTTCGTCGCCGACCGATGCGTCGTTGACGATGCGGCGGGCCAGCAGTCCGGCGATCTGGACGACGCCGACCTGCGGTCCGGTCCCGTCCGGCCCGGTCGCGATGGTCATCGACGTCCGCTCGTTCGCGGTGCTCGCCTCGGGTAGATCGGCCGACAGGAACTCGCCGGGCTTGTGCTCGATCGAGACGACTCGCCCGGCGACCGGGACGCGCTGAACGTGGACGTCGAATATCGACAGGAAGATGCACACCCGCGGCAGCGGCCTGCCGCCGAGACCCAGTTCGGGATGCGGGACGGCCTTGTCGACCAGGGCGACAGCACCGTCGGCCGGGGCGACGACGAGGCCTGCCCCGATTGGCGGCACCCGCGAGGGATGCCGGAAGAACAGGGCCGACGCGGCCGCAGCCGTCGCCGCCGACCGGGCGAGCCACGGATGCCTGCGCCCGAGGACCGCGATCGCGGCAGGCGCGGCGACGAACGGCAGTCCCCGTCGGTGGACGGGCGGGACCGTGGCGTTGAACAGGTCGATCAGGTGCGCCACACCTGTGCGATCGTCGGGTTGAGCGGGGCGTCGTGCCACCGAGAGTCTCCTCACGTCTGGCTCCGGCAGCGGATCGTCCGTGAGCGCTTTGCGTTGAGGCAAGTCTAGAGGTCGTCGCCCACCGAACCGCGTCGCCCTGGCGATCGAGGGTGCGTCCTACGCGCCTTCGGCCGCCCGCTTCACCTTGCCGAGCGTTTCGCGGATGCCCGCCCGGAGCTCGTCCTCGAAGGAGTCGTTCCCACCGAACACCTTGTCGACGAGGAACGCCGACACCGCGGTGGTCTTACCGCCTGCGGCCGTCCGCGACTCGGTGACACGCGATCCGGTCTCGGTCGGGGTGATCCGGTACGACCACACCGTGTGGTTCTCAGCGATGCGGAAAGCGATCTCCCGGTTCGGCTCGAAGGCGACCACTTTGGCAGTCGTCGGCCAGACGAGGGGGCCGCGGCGGTTCACGTTGATCGTGCGGGCGCCCTGCTTCACTTCGCCGCCGAAGACGACCACCATTTTCTTGCACTGCGGGCTCCACTCGCCCATCCGCTTCAGGTCGCTGATGACCGACCAGACGGCTTCGGGCGATGCGGTGACGTCGATAGAGTCCTCGATGAGGGGTGCAGCCACGGGATGTCCTTCCAACGGTTGTATTGCCCGTCACAATAGACCAGCGGCCAGTTTGCTGTGACGGCCGGTTACAACGCGGCAGCGACGAAGAGCCCGATCGCCACGAACACCACCGCATTGAGCCAGGCGGCGCGCGAGTAGCCGCCCTCTGACTCGTCGAGCAGCACGGACCCGAGCTTCCCAGGGGTGAGCCAGTCGATGAGGACGAACGAGAACATCATCAGCGCGATGGTCGCGACGCCGTAGCCGAGCGTGAACAAGACGCCCTTCCACAGCTCGAATTCGGTCGACGCGTCGATTCCGGCCGCGAGTGCGATCGCCAGGCCTGCCGACTGGGCGACCGACAGGACGACGGCCGATCGGTTCTGCTCCACCCACACCTTGGTGCGCAGGCTGCCGGGCGTCACCAGGTCGAGTGCGGCGAATCCCACGATGAGCAACGCCACCGACAGCAGGCCGTACGACGTGACGTCGGCGATGTCGCTGCGGAAGATCTCCAACGGTTCCATGCGGTTCTCCTATGTCCAGCAGCGACTGTAGCGCTCAGCCGACGGTGACCATCTCCCAGTCGGCCACCGACCCGGACAGCCGAGTGAGATGGGCGGCGGCGTCGCCCAACGTGTGCGAGATCGCGGTGAGACGGCTGACGTAGTGGCCGACCGGGTATTCAGCGGTCATGCCGATGCCGCCGTGCATCTGCACCGCTTCCTGGCCGACGTGGCGGCCGCTCCGGTCGACCTGCAGCCGGGCGCGCGACGCGGTGATCGGGTCGTAGTCGCCGTCGGCGAGCGACGCGGTGAAGTACGTGCTCATGCTGCGGGCGAGTTCGGCCGAGACGAACATGTCGGCGGCCCGGTGCGACAGCGCCTGGAACGTGGCGAGGGGGACCCCGAACTGCTTGCGTGACTTCAGATAATCGGTTGTCATGTCCAGCGCGCGGGTCATGGCGCCAACGGCTTCGGCGCACAGCGCCGACTGGGTGGCGACCTCGACGTCGGCGATCGCCTGAGCCGCACCGGCCCCCGCCGCGCCGCCGTCGAGGCGGATGCCCGGGGTGCCGGACAGTTCGAGTTGGGCGCCGCGTCGTCGATCGTGGGTGCGGTAGGCGGTACGCGTCAGTCCGTCCGCGTCGGCGGCGATCAGGTACAGCGCGATCGTGTCGTCGGGCTCGCGTGCGGAGACCACGAACGTGTCGGCGCAGTCGCCGTGGTCGACGAGCGTCTTGGTCCCGGTCAGCGCGCCGTCGGCAGCGGTCGTGGCCACCGCGGTGTGCGGCCACCGATCGCCCGGTTCGGTGTGGGCGAACGCCAGCATCCGTTCACCGGACGACAGGCCCGCGATGATCTCGGCGCGGGTGGCGTCGTCTGCGGTGCGGGCCACGAGCAAGCCGGGCACGATCACAGACCCCAGGAGGGGCTCGGGAGCCAGGCTCGCACCGAGTTCCTCCATGACGACCGAGAGTTCTTCGGGGCCTGCGCCCATGCCGCCGTCGGCCTCGTCGAAGACGAGGCCGAGGATGCCGATCTCGGCGAGCGAGCGCCACACCTCGCGGCTCCACCCGAGGTCGGTGTCGGTCACCTCGCGTAGCTTCTCGACGTCGTACGTGGAGGTCAGGACGTCGCGCACGGTGTCGCGCAGCATCACCTGTTCTTCGGACAGATCGAATTCCATGAGGTTCCTAAAGTTCTGTTGTCGGGGCACCGCAGTTGTCGAGGCCTACAGGCCGAGGACGGCCTTGTCGATGATCTGGCGCTGGACTTCCGAGGAGCCGCCGTAGATCGTGACCTTGCGGTAGTTGAGATAGTTGGGCACGGTGAGCTGGGCCCATTCCGGGGACAGCACATCGGCAGTGCCGTTGGCAGCCTCGGCGTCGAGGCTTGCGACAGGCAGGGAGTCCGGTCCGGCGATGTCGGCGAGCAGTTCCATCGCATCTTGCTGCAGTTGGGAGCCGCGCAGCTTCAGCAGGGAGGATGCCGGGTTCTGTTTGCCGTCTGCCGAGCCTGCGACCACCCGCAGTTGGGTGATCTCCAGGGCGAGCAACTGGTTCTCGAGGTCGGCCAGACGGGTGGCGATGGCCGGATCGTCGAGCAGTGTTCCGGTCGGGGTCGTGATCTCGGCGGCGAGTTTCTTGGCCCGCGCCAATTTGGTCTTCGTGTAGCCGACGCGGGCGATGCCGGACCGTTCGTTGCCGAGCAGGAACTTGGCGATCGTCCAGCCCTGGTTCTCCTCGCCGACGAGGTTCCGGGCGGGGACGCGGACGTCGCTGAAGAAGACCTCGTTCACCTCGTGTCCGCCGTCGATCAACTGGATCGGCCGCATCTCGATGCCGGGGGTGTCGAGGTCGATGAGCAGGAAGCTGATTCCTGCCTGCTTCTTCACGTCGGGATCGGTGCGGACCAGCATGAAGATCCAGTCGGCGTACTGACCGAGGGTCGTCCACGTCTTCTGACCGTTGACAATGAAGTCATCGCCGTCGCGGACGGCTCGCGTCTTGAGCGAGGCGAGGTCGCTGCCCGCTTCGGGCTCGGAGAATCCCTGGCACCACCACAGGTCGAGGTTGCGGGTGGCGGGGAGGAACTTCTCCTTCTGCTCGTCGTTGCCGAAGTGCGCGATGACGGGTCCGACCATGCCGGCGTTGAACGGCAGCAGGTCGGGCACGAAGTTGAGTGCCATCTCCTCGCGCCAGATGTGATGCTGCACCGGCGTCCAGTCCTGTCCGCCCGCTTCGACGGGCCACGCGGGTACGGCGATGCCGCGTTTGTTGAGGATCTGGGTGGTGGTGACGACGTCGTCGGGGTGGATCGTCTTGCCTTCGGCGTTGCGCCGTCGGATGTCTTCGGGGATCTCGGTGGTGAAGAATTCGCGGAGCTCGGCCCGGAACGCTTCCTCTTCGGGTGTGAAACGAAGGTGCATGCCCTAATTCCTACTCCGAAGTAGTTCGTCGTGCCGCTCATCGGCACAAGGAAGTATGGTCGTGATCCATGAAACACGTGCACGCATTCGGTGACGATGCCCTCGGAGACCTGGATGCGCTCGGAGTGGCGGCACGGATCGCGTCCGGCGAGGTCAGTGCTGCGCAGGTGCTCGATGCGACCCTTTCGCGCCTCGACCGAGTGGAGCCGATGCTGTCCGCCGTCGCATTCGACGATCGCGGGCGCGCGCTCGCCCGCGCGGCAGGTGAATTCACCGGCGTCTTCGCCGGCGTTCCGTCGGCCGTCAAGAACAACACAGACCTCGCGGGTGTGCCGACCCGCAATGGGTCGGCGGCCACCGCCGACCTGCCTGCCACGTCCGACGAAGCATTCGCCGCCGAGTTCCTCGGGTCGGGCTTCAACGTGATCGGAGCGACGACGACGCCTGCATTCGGGTTGACCGCGACAACCGAGTTCGTTGATCGCGAGCCGACGCGCAACCCGTGGGACACCGACTTCTCATCGGGCGGTTCCTCGGGCGGAGCAGCGGCGCTCGTCGCGTCTGGAGTGCTGCCGATCGCACACGGCAACGACGGCGGCGGGTCGATCCGGATTCCGGCTGCCGCATGCGGTCTGTTCGGCTTCAAGCCGTCACGCGGGCGGACCGCGCCCGCGGCGATGGCGGCGAGCCTGCCGATCGACCTCGTGTCGAACGGTGTGCTGACCAGGTCGGTGCGCGACAGCGCCGCGTTCCTGGCAGACGTCGAGTCCCGTCGTGACATCGGGAGTCTGCAGCCGGTCGGTCGCGTCGAAGGGCCGGGGAGTCGGCGGCTGCGGGTGGCCATGGTCAACGCGCCGATCACGGGGCGCCTGCTGGACGGGCCGACGGACCGCGCGTTGAACGACGCCGTAGACCTGCTGGAGTCGCTGGGGCATCGGGTCGAGACCGTCCCTCTCCCGGTCGATCGGTCGTTCGTCGACGACTTCTCCGACTACTGGGCGATGATGGCGTTCGGCATTGACCGCTTCGGCAGCAGGACGGTGGGGAAGGGCTTCGACAGATCGCAGCTGGACCCGTTCTCGAAGGGCTTGTCCAGCAGGTTCTTTCGTCGTTTCTATCGTCTGCCGCTCGCGATTCGTGGGCTCAACAAGGCGACCGCCGCATTCCGCGGCCTGTGCGATCGGTTCGACGTCGTCCTGTCTCCGACGCTCGCGCATACGACGCCCGAGATCGGGCACCTGTCTCCGAGTGGCGAATTCGACGAGATCTTCGACAGATTGATCAGCTACGTGTCCTTCACGCCTGCGAACAACGTGAGCGGCACACCAGCCGTGTCGATCCCGTTCGGTGTCGCGCCCGACGGTCTGCCGGTCGCCATCCACTTCTCCGCCGACATCGGCGATGAGCGGACGCTGTTGGAACTCTCGTACGAACTCGAAGCCGCCCGCCCCTTCGTCCGCATCCAGGACGCGTAGCGCAGATCCTCGCCGCCGCTCCGTGGCACAACTGACACGTATACGGCGCACGACGGCCGATTCGCGGGTCGAGCGTCCATATGCGTGTCAGTTGTGCCTGGGCTCCGTCGCGGGCAGGCCGCGGAGGAGTACGTCGAGGAACACATCGAACCGCGGGGCGGCGGTGCCGAGGTCGTAGTCGGCGTGTGCGCTGCCGATCCAGGTGACGACAGTCAGCCCGAACACGTACCAGCTTTGCTCGGCCATCTCGGGTGACGCTCCACCCGCGCGGAAAGCGTGCAGGACCTGGCTGCGAAGCTTTCCGAACGATTCCGGATTGTGTCGGTGTGGCGCGGCGACGTGCTCCGCGTAGCCGGGAACCGCGAGGAACTCGTCGTGCATCCGCCATGCCAGGGCGCGTAGCCAGTCTCGCCACGTCTGCTCGGTCGGCTCGTCCGTCGGCAGGATCCGGTCGACCATCACCGTGCTGACCAGATCGAACAGCCCGTCTTTGTCGGAGACCCAGCGGTACAGCGCAGAATGCGACACCCCGAGCGAGGCCGCGAGATCCCGCATCGTCAGAGTGCGCAGGTCTGACTTCACGGCTGCGGCGACGATCGCCTCGCGACTGAGCCGAGCGGGGCGTCCCGGAGACGGTGTCGAATCGCGCACCTGTCAGAGACTACTTGCCGACATTTGGGAAGAGACTCGCCAACTCATTAGTGACCAATGGTAACTAATGAGTTAGGCTCACCTATGTTCATTAATGGGAGGAGTTGCTCGATGTGGATCGTCCTCATTCTCGGCACAGCCGCCGCTATACTCGGTCGCCGTCTCGAACTCAGCCGTGACGACCGCGCCTTGAGCGAACGCGCCGTGCGCATCGCGACGGTCACGCTCGTCCTCGCCGCGCTGAGCGTCGCGGTCGCGCAGACGATCGTCGTCTCGGTTCTCGGAGCGTTCGCCTCCGCACTCGGCACCGACACGGTCGGAGCCACCTGGCTGCTGACGGTGTTCATGCTCGCGTCCGCTGTCGCCACACCGATCGGTGGGCGTCTGGGAGACCTCATCGGTCACCGATCGGTGATCATCACTGGGCTGGTCCTTCTGATCGTCGGCAGTGCGATAGCGGCGGTCAGCGTGCAGCACCACGCATATGCGGGCACCGTTGCCGGTCGTGTCGTCCAGGGGCTCGCCGGAGGAGTGTTTCCGTGCGCGTTCGGGTATGCGCGCCAATCACTTCCGGCTCATCAGGTCGCACGCCTCGTGCCGGTTCTCAGTGCGGTGTTCGGTGTGGGCGGGGCAATCGGGATGGTCGTCGCCGGGCCGCTCGTCGACGTCGCCGGGCTGTCGTCCGTGTTCTGGGCTGTTGCAGTCCTGGCGATGGTCGCCGCGCTGGGTGCCACCGTGATTCCCGCGGTCAAGGTGACACGTGAAGGCTCGGTCGACCTGCCGGGCGCGGTCGCGCTCGCGGGACTGCTCGTCGCACTGCTCATGGTGATCAGCCAGGGAAACGCATGGGGGTGGACGTCGGTCCGGACGCTGGGCTTGGTGGTCGCCCTCGTCGCATGCGGTGCGGTGTTCACGCTCGTGGAACGGCGCGCTGCCGCGCCGTTGATCGATCTTCGGCTCCTCGCGGGACGACGGTTCGTCGCGCTCAACGTCGCGACGACCGTGATCGGTGTCGGGCTCTTCGCAGCGGTCGCGCTCGTGCCGTTGCTCGCACAGTCGTCGCCGGATCTGGGATACGGCTTCGGGTTCGGCCCGACCGGTACCGGTCTGCTGATCGTGCCGATGGCCGTGTGCATGGTGATCGCTGGGCCGGTCGCGGCGTGGTCTGCCGGCCGCTTCGGTGCGCGGGCGGTGCTCCAGTCCGGTGCCGGACTCGCCGCTGTCGGTTTGGCATCACTCGGTGTGCTGCACTCGAATCCTGCGAGCGTCGCTGTCGGCGGCGCGGTCCTGGGCATCGCATACGGGCTGGCATTCGGCGGCCTCGGAACCCTGGTGGTCACTGCCAGCCCCGCCGACCAGACCGGAGTGGCTACTGGCATCAACACGATTCTCCGCACTGTCGGCGGGGCGGTCGGCGCGGTCGTCGCGTCGTCCATCGTTGCGGCTACTGCCGCGGCGCCGTCGAGTACGCCGACGGATTCCGGCTATGTGTGGGCGTTCTGCACGGGTGCGATCATGGCCGGGTGCGCCGGTCTGATCGCGATCGCGATACCCGGACGGCGATGAGAACTCATGCGTGCAGATCTTTACCCGTGGGTGGTAAAGAACTGCACGCATCGTCGCCGAGTGCCGCCGACGCTTCTTCGGGTGCGCTTCCCGTCAGTGCGCGAGAGCGCCTTCGGCTCCGACGCCGGTCAGCGACCGGACCTCCATCTCGGCGTTCTTGGCCGCCTGGCCGCGCTCACGTGAGGTAAGCGTTCCGACGGCACCGAGGACGAACGCGAGCGGGATCGAGACGATGCCCGGATTCTCCAGCGGGAAGTAGGAGATGTCGATGCTCGAGATCATCGCCTTCGAACTGCCGGTGACGGCGGGGGAGAAGACGATCAACACGATGCACGAGATCAGACCGCCGTACATGCTCCACAGTGCGCCGCGCGTGTTGAAGCGACGCCAGTACAGCGAGTAGACGATCGTCGGCAGGTTGGCCGACGCCGCGACGGCGAACGCCAGGGCGACGAGGAACGCGATGTTCTGACCGTTGGCGAGAATGCCGAGGACGATGCTCACGATACCGAGGACCACGACGGTGATCCGTGAGACGCGCACCTGATCGGACTCGGATGCCTTGCCGCGCTTGATGACCGACGCATAGATGTCGTGAGCGAACGATGCGGACGCGGTGATCGCCAGACCGGCGACGACGGCGAGGATCGTCGCGAATGCGACAGCCGAGACGATGCCCAGCAGGACGGTTCCGCCGAGTTCGAGCGCCAGGAGCGGTGCCGCGGCGTTCTCGCCCCCGGCCGCTCCCAGGATGCGATCCGGGCCGACCAGGGCGGCGGCACCGTACCCGAGCACCAGGGTGAACAGGTAGAACGCGCCGATCAACGAGATCGCCCACACGACGGAACGGCGAGCCTCCTTGGCGGTGGGCACGGTGTAGAAGCGCATCAGCACATGCGGTAGGCCTGCGGTGCCGAGGACGAGCGCGAGCCCGAGGGAGAGGAAGTTGATCTTCGACTCAGTCGAGCCGCCGTACTTGGCTCCGGGTGCGAGCACGTCACGTGAGGCAACGGCCTCGTCGGCCGAGCCGGAGATCATCTGCTGTGCATCGCCGAGGAGATGGGAGATGTTGAAACCGAACTTGAACAAAACGATCGCCGTCATCACGACGGCGCCTGCGATCAGCAGGCACGCCTTGATGATCTGCACCCACGTGGTGCCCTTCATGCCGCCGATCAGGACGTACGCGATCATCAGCACGCCGACGACGGCGATGACGACGCCCTGGCCGGTCTTGTCGTGAATGTTCAACAGCAGTGCGACGAGTCCGCCCGCACCCGCCATCTGGGCGAGCAGATAGAACAGGGAGACGACCAGGGTCGACAGTGCGGCCGCCATCCGGACGGGTCGTTCCTTCAATCGGAAGCTCAGCACGTCGGCCATCGTGAACCGGCCCGTGTTGCGCAACAGCTCAGCCACCACCAGCAGGGCGACGAGCCACGCGACGAGGAAGCCGATCGAGTAGAGGAAGCCGTCGTAGCCGTAGACGGCGATCGCTCCGGCGATGCCGAGGAAGCTGGCGGCCGACAGGTAGTCGCCCGCGATGGCGATGCCGTTCTGCGGTCCGGAGAAGCCGCCGCCCGCGGTGAAGAACTCTGACGCCGACGCGTTCTTCCGGCTGGCGCGAATCACCACGAACATGGTGACCGCGACGAACGCGATGAAGATCGAGATGTTGATGGTGGTGTTGCCGACGGCTTCGGGTTCGGCGGCGAGAAGGCTGGTGGTCATCGGATCTCCTCCGCGGTGTCCGCGTATACGCCGTTGGCGAAGTTCTGCCGGATCTGTTCGGCGGTCGGGTCGAGGTCACGCCCCGAGAACTTGACGTACGCTGCGGTGATCGCGAACGTCGTCACGAACTGGAGCAGGCCAAGGATGAGTCCGAGGTTGATGTTTCCCCACACCTCGGTCGCCATGAAGTCGTGCGCGAACGCACCGAGCAGGACGTAGACGGCGTACCAGACGAGGAAGAACACGGACATCGGGACGATGAACCGGAGGAGGGTGCGTCGGAGATCGGTGAATTCGGGGCTCGCCTGCGCGATCAGGAATTCTTCGGGCGTCGGTTGCGGCCGCTCGGTTGGCGGTGGCGCCTGTTCGGACACAGATCACTCCTTCACGTGTGAGTCGACTGCGCGTGAGAGTCGATAGGGATTCGTATGCGAGAAGAATGAAGGAGATTCACATCACATGGGATACCGATTGTGATCGGAGCGACGAGGTTCGTGTGCTGTGCGGTGAACGGTTGTGCGGCGCCGATGAACGGTGAGCCGTCAGGGGGTCCGTTCGACGCCGAGGCCGAGTCGTTCGGGCACGTGCATCGCTGCGAAGACGCCTGCGACGCCCGGCGGTTGTGACGACCGGGTCGCGATGCTGACGACGACCATGACGATGAACGTGAGCGGCACCGTCACCGCGGCCGGGTAGTCGACGATCGCCGTCGGCCAGCCGCCTGCGAGAGAGTCGTCGACCACGTCGCCGACGACGAGGGCTACGGCCGCAGCCGAGGCGAATCCACCGACGACGAGCCCCGCGATCGCCCCGGCCGCGGTGAGGCCGCGCCACCAGATCCCCAGCAGAAGCAGCGGGCAGAAGGTTGACGCGGACACTGCGAACACCAGGCCGACCGACCGCGACAGGTCGAGCGTTCCCGCTCCCAACGCCAAACCGATCGGCACCAGCCCGCCGATCAGCGCGCAGATCCGGAAACTGCGGACACCGGCAGGCAGCAGATCGGTGGACATGACACCCGCGATGCTGACGAGCAGGCCCGACGACGCCGCAAGGAACGCGGCGATCGCTCCCGCGGCGACGAGGGCGCCGAGCAGCGTTCCCCAGATCCCGGACATCGCCGCAGTCGGTAGGAGTAGGACGGCGGCGTCGGTGTTGCCGGTCGTCAACACTTGCGGGGTCCAGACGCGAGCGAGGGCGCCGAGAATCGTCGGGAACAGGTAGAACACCGACAGTGCTGCAATCACGTTCAGTGCGGTGCGACGCGCGGCTCGCCCGTCGGGATTGGTGTAGAACCTGACCAGTACGTGGGGGAGGCCGACGGCGCCGAGGAACGTCGCGGCCATGAGTGAGAGCACTTGGTAGAGGGGATGGTCGCCGCCGAGCCCGCCGCCCGAGGTCGCCCACTGGGCTCCGGTCTGGGGCGCGTCGGAGACCACGGGGGTCGCGGAGCCCTTCGCCAAGGTCACCGTCGACCCGCGGTCGACGGTGACGGTTCCGGCCTCGGCCGGACGGCCGTCGATGCGTACCCCGGTCGGATCGGCGACGGTCACCGACACCGTCCGGTCGACGCTAACGGTGGTCGCGACCTCGACGTGGGGCCCAAGCGGGTCGCCGAGGTTCTCGTCGTGATGGACGAACAGGACGGCGAGCGCGAGGGCGGGCACGGCGACTGCAGTCAGTTTCAGCCAGTACTGGACGGCCTGCGCGAATGTCACCGATCGCATACCGCCCCCGACGACATTGGCGACGACGAGCAACCCGATCACGACCACACCGATCCACGGCGGCAGGCCGAGGAGGATGTTCAGGGTGAGTCCGGCTCCCTGCAGCTGTGGGACCAGGTACAGCACGCAGATGCCGACGACGACGATCATCGTCGCCTTGCGTGCGCTCGTGGACGCGAGGCGGAACTCGGCGAAGTCGGGGACCGTGTACGCGCCCGACCTGCGCAGCGGGGCGGACACGAACAGAAGCAGCGCCAGATACCCGGCGGTGAAGCCGATCGGGTACCAGAGGGCGTCGGCACCGTATTTGGCGACGAGGCCCGCGACGCCGAGGAACGACGCCGCCGACAGGTACTCGCCTGCGATCGCGGCGGCGTTCCACCCCGAACCGATGCTCCGGGACGCGACCAGCAGATCCGATGTCGAGTGGGCGCCCCGTCCGGCGTAGGCGCCCGTCGCGAGGGTGCCGATGGCGGCCGCGAGAACGGCGATCACGGTCAGGAGGGTGGCGTGATCGCTCATACTTCCCGGCCCTGCTCGGACGATCCTTCCGTTGATCGAGCGGAGTCGAGATCGTCGTCAGTGAGTCGGATGAAGTCACGTTCGGCCTGCTCGGCGAGTCGGATGTAGACGCGTCCGGCCAGGTACAGCAGCGGGTACGGGACGAGCCCGAGAACGATCCAGTTGAGACGGATCCCGAATACGGTCGACGACGCGAACGGGTCGACGGTGGCTCCGAGGATCGGCACGGCGACGAGGATCAGCACCACCGCCAGTCCGAGGCGAAGCGCGAGGCCCAGTTGGGCGCGGACGAGGCCGCGGACGAGGTGCTCGCCGACGCCGCTCTGCTGCGCTACCTGCACGCGGGTGCGGACGACGCGCGCGCCGCGACGTTGCGACAGGACGACACGTTCGCGTTGAGGATGGTCGGGCACGTCAGCTCTCCGAACTCGCCGGAGGGCCGCTGCGGATGGTCCGCATCGGGTCGCGGACCAGCCGATCCTTGAGTTCGCGGACCTGACGTCGACTCACCGGCAGTTCGACGGCCTGCGACGCGCCGTTGGCCCTCACTCGGACCATGGTCGCCGCGCCTGCGGATCGCAGTCCGACCACCATCGGCAGATTCACCAGGTAACTCCGGTGCACTCGCACGAAACCTGCGGTCCTCCAACGGGATTCGAGCGTCGACAGGGTGACCCGCACCAGATGAGCCCCGGTGTCGGTGTGTAGTCGTGCGTAGTCGCCGACCGCCTCGACCCAGGAGATCGTGTCCCGCCGGACAAGCGAGGTGACCCCGCCCGACTCGACCGGGATCACTTCGGCCGGCGGCGTCTCATCGGTGTCGCTGTCGTCGTCGGCACCGCCCGCCCCGTCGGGCCGCGGACCTCCGTGCGCGGATATCCGGTCGACGGACCGGGCCAACTGGTCCTCGCGCAAGGGTTTCAGAAGGTAGTCGACGGCTCCGACGTCGAACGCCTCCACAGCCCGGTCGTCGTGCGCGGTGACGAAGACGACCGCAGGCGGTGCCGCGTACTTGGCGAGTACCGCTGCCAACTCCATTCCGGACAGTCCCGGCATCGAGATGTCGAGGAACACTCCATCGACCGGTTGGTCGGCGAGTTCGCGCAACGCGGACGTGGCGTCCGACGCGGTGAGCACCCGGTCGACGGATCTGTTGCGGTTCAGCAGGAAAGCGAGTTCGTCGAGGGCGGGCGCCTCGTCGTCGACGGCGAGGACGATCAGTCCAGTCATCGTGTGCCCGTCCCCTTCGGTTTCTACTAGAAGTCGACCCGGATCAGGAGTCGGCCCGGATGCCTGCTGCGAACTTGGGGATCCGCATGCTCACCTTGGTGCCCGCGCCGACAGCCGTCTCGACTATCAGACCGTAGTCGTTGCCGAACGCCGACCGTAGGCGTTGGTCGACATTGGTCAGGCCGACGCGGGCGCCGTCCGTTTCGGCCGGGCCTGCTGGGTCGAGTGCGCCGATGGCCCCGGTTCGCAGGAGCTCGGGGTCCATCCCAGCCCCGTCGTCCTCGACGCTGAGCTCGCAGTCGGGGCCGACGTTGCGTGCGACGATCGAGACGGTGCCGGTCTTGCGACCGGCCATCCCGTGGCGGACGGCGTTCTCCACGAGTGGCTGCAACGCGAGGAACGGCAGCACGACGCCGAGTACTTCCGGGGCCACTTGCAGCTTGACGGTGAGTCCTTCACCGAAACGCGCGCGTTCGAGAGTGAGGTACCGGTCGATGTTGCGCAGTTCGTCGGCGAGCGGCGTGTATTCGCCCGCGGCGCGGAACGAGTAGCGGGTGAAGTCCGCGAAGTCGAGTATCAGTTCACGGGCGCGGTCGGGGTCGGTCCGCACGAACGACGCGATAGTGTTCAACGCGTTGTAGATGAAATGCGGGCTGATCTGGGCGCGCAGGGCCAGGACTTCGGCACGGTCGAGTCGCGCGCGGGACGCGTCGAGTTCAGCGAGTTGCAACTGGCTCGCGACGTACCGTGCTACCTCCGTGATGGTGCCGATCTTGCCGGGGCCAGGCGCGTCCCGGGTGGCGACGACGAGGACGCCTGCGCTGCTGTCGTCCGTCAGCAGCGGTGCGGCGATCAGTCGGCGGGCGAGTGCCGCGCTGCCGCCGGGCCCGTGCTGGACGCTGGGGTGCTGTTCGCGCACGGCGGTCGCCGCGAGGGCGGCGGCGGTCGTGGCGACCGGCGGCGTCCAGACGTCCTTGTCTCCGTCGCGCGCGAGGAGTTCGCAGTCCGGGCCGTAGAGGGCGACGCCTTCCGCCGACGTGAGGGTTCGCAGCGGGCCGATTGCCTCGGCCGCTGACTCCGCGGTCAGTCCGTCACGCAGCGGCCGGGCGGCGAGTGCCCCAGTGTGCAGGGTGTCGTGAACGGCGCGTTCGGCGGGCGTCGACACGACCTGTCGTGTGCGCAGTGCGATCACGATGAAAAGCGCCGCCAGCACCGTGCCCAGCGCTGTGATCGCGATCATTTCGCCCGACATGAGTGTTGACGGTAGTCGCTGGGGTGCGGTGCGCGCGGGAATGCGTCAAGTGAGCCGGGACGGCGTCCGCGCTCACTTCTTCTCCCAGGCGACTCCATCTCTGTCGCGGTCGAGATGGATGAGTGTTCTTCGCATAGGCGGGCGTGTTGACGACGTAGCCGCGGGCTGGCGTGGACTTGCCCTCGACGACGTCGCGTCCACCCGGGCGTGCGACGCCGTGTCGATACTTCTGGTTGAGGGCGGTGCAGTTCGCGTAGCGCTTGGCCGGGGCCGCCGCGGCCTCGGTCTGAGGGACGACGCAGACGATCGTCAGGGCGAAGGCTGCTGCTGTGCGGAGCCGGGTAATCACCGGAAGAACAGTAAGGACGGGTGACGGTCGGCGGCAGTCCCAAAACTAGGTGCTCCGATCGGCTCGCTCGACCTTGCACTCGCGATGCCCGAGTGCTAAAACGGAACCTGGCACTCACGACGTGTGAGTGCCAGGTCGGAACGGTGAGGCCGGTCACTAGACACCCCGGTCGTCCGTCGCGGGCATCGAGTTCGACCCTACGAAAACTTAGTGTCACCCCCTACCGGAGGATCACTTACCAATGGCAAAGCAGATTGCTTTCGACGAAGAGGCCCGTCGCGGACTCGAGCGCGGCTTGAATAGCCTGGCCGACGCCGTCAAGGTCACACTCGGACCCAAGGGACGCAACGTCGTCCTGGAGAAGAAGTGGGGCGCTCCCACGATCACCAACGATGGCGTGTCCATCGCCAAGGAGATCGAGCTGGAGGACCCGTACGAGAAGATCGGCGCAGAGCTGGTCAAGGAAGTCGCCAAGAAGACCGACGACGTCGCAGGCGACGGCACCACCACCGCTACCGTTCTGGCGCAGGCGCTGGTTCGCGAAGGCCTGCGCAACGTCGCGGCCGGCGCCAACCCGCTCGGCCTCAAGCGCGGCATCGAGACGGCCGTTGCGGCCGTCACCGAGTCGCTGCTGAACTCGGCCAAGGAGATCGACACTAAGGAGCAGATCGCTGCTACCGCCGGTATCTCCGCAGGCGACCCGGCCATCGGCGAGCTCATCGCCGAGGCGATGGACAAGGTCGGCAAGGAAGGCGTCATCACGGTCGAAGAGGCTCAGACCTTCGGTCTGCAGCTGGAGCTCACCGAGGGCATGCGCTTCGACAAGGGCTACATCTCGGGCTACTTCGTGACTGACGCGGACCGCCAGGAAGCCGTCCTCGAGGATCCGTACATCCTGCTGGTCTCGGGCAAGGTCTCGACCATCAAGGATCTCCTGCCCCTGCTGGAGAAGGTCATCCAGGCAGGCAAGCCGCTGCTGATCGTCGCCGAGGACGTCGAGGGCGAAGCCCTCTCGACTCTGGTCGTGAACAAGCTCAAGGGCACCTTCAAGTCCGTCGCCGTCAAGGCTCCGGGCTTCGGTGACCGCCGCAAGGCGATGCTCGCCGACATCGCCATCCTCACCGGTGGCGAGGTTATCAGCGAAGAGGTCGGCCTCTCGCTGGAGACCGCAGGCATCGAGCTGCTCGGTACCGCTCGCAAGGTTGTGGTCACCAAGGACGAGACCACTATCGTCGACGGCGCGGGCGACAACGAGGCCATCGCAGGCCGCGTTGCTCAGATCCGTTCGGAGATCGAGAAGAGCGACAGCGACTACGACCGCGAGAAGCTGCAGGAGCGTCTGGCCAAGCTGGCCGGCGGCGTTGCAGTCATCAAGGCGGGCGCTGCCACCGAGGTGGAGCTCAAGGAGCGCAAGCACCGTATCGAGGACGCAGTCCGTAACGCGAAGGCCGCCGTCGAAGAGGGCATCGTCGCAGGCGGTGGCGTGGCTCTGCTCCAGTCGGAGTCGGCCATCAACGGTCTGTCGCTCGAGGGCGACGAGGCGACCGGCGCCAGCATCGTGCGCGTCGCACTCGAGGCTCCGGCCAAGCAGATCGCGATCAACGCAGGCCTCGAGCCGGGCGTCGTGGCCGACAAGGTCCGCAACTCGCCGATCGGAACCGGTCTGAACGCTGCGACCAACGGCTACGAGGATCTCCTCGCTGCAGGCATCAACGACCCGGTGAAGGTCACCCGCTCGGCGCTGCAGAACGCAGCCTCGATCGCGGCTCTGTTCCTCACCACCGAGGCCGTCGTCGCCGACAAGCCCGAGAAGAACGCTGCACCGGCCATGCCGGGCGGCGACGAGATGGGCGGCATGGGCTTCTGATCTGACGATCAGCGGTTCACGCAGAACTCAACACCGAAGGCCGGTCACCCGCAGGGTGGCCGGCCTTCGGCGTGCTTCGGGGCGCCTTCGCGTCGCTAGTCTGTCGATCGATCAAGTTGCGTCTGTTGGTTCGAATGTGTGACACCAGTCCTGTGACTTGTCTCGAATCCGACGTTACAGTCTCGTTATCGTAACGGAACGGTCCGTTAATCCTGGTCAGCCTCCCGCATACTCGTAAGTTTCTATTCGCCATCCGACATCGGATGGTGTCAGATCGAGTTCACAGAGTGGAGGTGAATCGTCCGTGGGCAGTACCACGATCACCGATATAGTCACGTTCTTTTTCGGGACGCTCGGAGACATCTGGAACTTCTTCGTCTGAGCAGCGTGCTGACAGTCGGAGGTCTCCCTACCGCAAGCAGTCCCTTTACCCAAGACGGAGGAAAAGATGGGAAGCATCAGCAATGGCATCGACATGATTAGCCAGCTTGTGCAGTTGTTCCTGGCGATCGCGCCAGGGCTCCTCACCGGGTCATTGTGATCTGAACAATCGTGGTGCGACCGTACGGGAAACCGGCGCACCACCAATTCGGGTAAGAGGAAAAACTAAAAATAGAGGAGTTGTGTTGTTTGGGGGGCCCCGGGGGG
>NZ_JBQEDL010000009.1:0-17838 GCF_052106715.1 Gordonia sp. (in: high G+C Gram-positive bacteria) | reverse complement strand
GCTCGTTTGGGCTTTTGCCCCGGGCTCGCGCCCCGGGGCACCCCCCGGTGATTTTGTTTTCTTAAAATTGGGGGGGCCACCTTCCGCCCCCGGGCCCCACCACGATTGCGTGAACGAGAATAACGAAATCTTCGAGGAGATGTCTGATGTCGGTGCCACGTGGAGTCCGTAATGTCACGTCGATCCTGGTCGCAGTGGTGTCGATCGTCGCGGTCACCTCGATCGCACCGCGGGTGTCCGCGGAGCCGACGACAGGCAGCGTGCAGCCCATGAGTGTCTGGTCGGCGTCGATGGGGCGGAACATTCCGCTGCGAGTCCTGCGTCCGGCCGACACGAGTGTGCCGCGACCGACCCTGTACCTGCTCAACGGCGCAGGCGGCGGCGAAGACGAGGCGAACTGGTTCGAGCAGACGGACGTCGTGGACTTCTTTGCCCACAAGAACGTGAACGTCGTGGTGCCGATGGAGGGCGCGTTCAGCTACTACACCGACTGGATCCGTGACGATCCGGTCCTCGGCCGCAACAAGTGGACGACGTTTCTGACGAAGGAACTTCCGGGTGTCGTCAACGCGCGGCTGGGCACGAACGGAGTCAATGCGATCGCAGGCATCTCGATGGCGGGTACGTCGGTGCTGAGCCTCGCCGAGAGCGCGCCCGGGCTGTATCGAGGTGTCGGGGCCTACAGTGGTTGTGCGGAGACGAGCACGACGTTCGGCAGGCTGTACATCAAGATCGTCATCGAATCCCGGGGCGGGGGTGACGTCGAGAACATGTGGGGGCGCGAAGGCGGGCCGGGCTGGCGTGCCAATGATCCTGTCGTCCAGGCAGCGAAGCTGCGCGGCACCCGGCTGTACGTCAGCAACGGTTCAGGCGTGCCGGGGCCGCACGATCGGCTCGACGGGCCGGGCATCGACGGCGACCTCTACACCTATGCGAACCAGATGGGACTCGGAACCGTCATCGAGGCCGCGACCAACCAATGCACGATCAACCTGTCCACACGCCTCAAACAGCTCCGCATACCGGCGACCTTCCACTTCCGCGACGTCGGCACACACGCGTGGCCCTACTGGCAGGACGAGTTGCACAGGTCGTGGCCGACCCTCGCGCAGTCGCTGCGCGACTAGCGTGAAGGAGCGGCGACGCCGTAGGCGGATGCCAGACGGGTGATCCGGTCTGCTTCGTGCGGCGCGGCTTGTCGTTGCCGTCGCGGACCTGACCGCCTGCGAGCGCGAAGTCGGCGAGGAATTCGCGAGCCATCCCGAGACGCTGACCGAGATCCGCGCGATCCGAGACGCCGTCATCGCTGGCGACGTCGACGGGGCGCGGCGCGCAGGCGAGCATCACGTGCGGCCCTGCCGCGGATCTTCGCGGAGTTGCAGCGGGGCACGCGCTAGATCCGGTCGGTCCGACCGCCCGTCAGCGCGCCGCGAGCAACCCGAGCATCGCATAGGCTGCGACCTTCGTGCCGTACGGAACCGCAGCGAGGTCGACGACGTAGTGCGGGGTGTGCAGCGCGAACGGGACGCTCTCGCCGCGCGCCCGTGCCTGCGCATACACGTCCGGATCGGCGGTGCCGACCATCAGATAGTTGAACGGCAGGTCCGGATACGGACCTTTCAGGATCTGCACGTCCTCGGACGCCGTCGCGGCGGGAAGGTCGGTGAGAACCTGGTCGTCTCCGACGATCGAGGCCAGCGACCGCGCCATCGAGTCGGCGAGCTCAGGGTCGTTGACCAGTGGGAGCGAACCGCCCTTCATAACGATCTCCGGGAGCAGTCCGTCGTCGACCCCCGCGGCGCGGGCGACCGTGTCCGCGACCGATTTGATCGCGTCGAGCAGGGTTTCGCGGACCTGCGGGTCGTACCACCGGATGTTCGTCTTGATCACCGCTTGCGACGGTATGACGTTGTTGTCGACGCCTGCCGAGATGGAGCCGACCGCCAGGACGGCGGTCTGTGCCGGGTCGACTCGCTCGGGGACGATCGACGCGAAGTCGACGACGGCGCGCGCCGCCATCTGCACGGGATCCGTCGTGGCCTCCGGCATGGAGCCGTGGCCGCCGACGCCGCGGAAGACGATGTCGACCTGGTCGGTGCCCGCCAGCCGCGGCCCGGGCGACGACGAGACGGTGCCGACCGGCGCAGGAATCGTGTGCATGCCGATGAGGACGTCCGGCTTCGGAATGAAGTTGTACAGACCGTCGTCGACCATCGCTTTTGCTCCGGTGATCGGCTCCTCGGCGGGCTGGCCGATCAATACTGCTGTGCCCGACCAGGAGTCACGTACCGAGACAATCGCGCTCGCCATGCCAATCAGCCACGTGACGTGCGCGTCGTGGCCGCACATGTGTGCGGCGGGAACGACGGAGCCGTCCTCGCGCGTCACCCGTACGTCGCTCGCATAATCCAGGCCGGTCTGCTCCTCGATGGCATTCGCATCCATGTCGGCGCGATACATGACGACGGGGCCGTCGCCGTTGCGGAGCGTGGCCGCGATGCCGGTGCGGCCGATGCCTTTTGTGACGTCGAAGCCGAGGTTCTGCAGTGCCTTCTCGATCAGCCGGGACGTCTGCACCTCGCCGAACGCCAACTCGGGGTTGCGGTGTATGTCCTTGAACAATTCGACGAGTCGGTCGGTGTCGGAGTCGACCGCCTGGTCGATGCGGGCGATCAGGTCCTGGGGGAGGGCGGCTGCGGTGATCACAGACCCAGACTATCGACGATCACCCGCGATAACCTCGATCCATGACTGATATGCAGGCTCCGAACGCCGAGCCCGGTGCGCCGAGCCCGATCGCGTCCCTCCCCAATCTGCGTGACCTCGGCGGCTGGCCGACCGGAGACGGACAGAGGGTGAAAGCCGGACTGCTGTACCGTACCGCCGATTTCAGCGGATTGACCGATCCCGACGCGCAGCGCTTCGAGTCCCTCGGCGTGCGCACCGTCTACGATCTTCGTTCGGCCAGCGAGCGCGCTGCCGCTCCTGACCCGGAGCTCGACGGTGTCGCCAATCTTCCGTTAGACGTGCTCGCGGACTCGTCGACTGCGATCCCCGCGAACCTCCGGCATTTCCTCGACGATCCGGCGACGGCAGCCAGAATCAACGCCGAACTCAGCGGCGGCCGGGTGATCGAAGCGATCACCGCCACGTACCGGAGCATGGTGACTCTGCCGAGCGCACACGCCGCGTACCGACGCCTCTTTCAGGGACTCGCAGGCGAAGACACCGCACCCGCCGCATTCCACTGCACCACCGGCAAGGACCGGACCGGGTGGGCCGCAGCGACTCTGCTGACCGTTCTCGGCGTGTCGCGCGAAGATGTGCTCACCGACTATCTACTCACCAACGAACGTCTGGTGCCTGCACTGAAACCGGTCTTCGACACCTTCGCAGCCGAGGGTGGAGACCCGGACCTGCTCCTGCCGATCCTCGGCGTCCGCGAAGAGTACCTGGTCGCCGCGTTCGACGAGGTCGACAACCTCTACGGCTCGTTCGACGGCTACCTTGTGGACGGACTCGGGGTGGACGGACTCGGGGTAGACGGGGCCGTCGCCGACACCCTGCGCTCGACCTTCCTCGAATGACGTCCCCGCGCGCCGACATGGTGGCTCAGGCCGCCGACCTCATTGCGCGTAAAGGCGTCGCTGGAACCTCCATCGGCGACGTCCTCACCGCCGCGGGTGCATCGCGCGGTTCGGTGTATCACCATTTTCCCGGCGGACGAGCCGAGATTCTCGCCGAGGCGGTGCTGTACGGAGCGGACCGGATCGACGACGGTCTGGCGCAAGCGGCCCGATCGTCGCCCGTGTACCTCGTCGCCGACATCGCCGCGATGTGGCGGCGCATGCTCACCGACACGGAATTCGCTGCGGGCAGCCCGGTCGCGGCCGCCGCGACCGCGCGCGAGACCGACCCGGCGATCGCCGACATCGCCGAACGGCAGTTCGTCCGATGGGAGGAGGGGCTCGCCGCGAGCCTGCGTTCCCGCGGGCTCGACGGCGACCGCGCGCTCTCGTTGGCGGTGACGGTCCTCGCCGCGATCGAAGGAGCCGTCGTCTTATGTCGTGCCCACCGGAGTCTGACGCCTCTGGAGAATGTGGTGAGGGAAATCGGGCCGCTGCTCTCATCGGCCGGGTAGATTCATCGCCATGGCTGTCACCGCAAGTACCGAGTTCGACATCGACGCCCCGCCGTCGGTCATCATGGAGATCCTGCTCGACGTCGAGGCCCTCCCTGAATGGTCGGGGCCCCATAAGTCGGCGAAGATTCTCACCGAGCACGAGGACGGAAGCCCGGCACGCGTCGAAGCGTCCGTGACCGCTGTCGGAATCACCGACGATCAGGTCCTCGACTACACGTGGACCGAGAACACCTGCGCATGGAGTCTCGTCGAGAGTTCGCAGCTGGCGCAGCAGGAAGGCAAGTACACCGTTACTCCGAAGGGCGACGGCTCACACGTCACCTTCGAGTTGACCGTCGACCTCAAGATCAAGCTGCCCGGGCTCATCGTCAAACGCGGCCAGAAGGTCGCTGTGGACACCGCGAAGAAGGGCCTCACCGACGAGGCCAAGCGGCGCTCCTGACGAGCTGCGTCGCTCCGGAAAACTCACGAAAGCCGCGATCGACCTCACCTGACGTCGTCTCCCGTCGGGTGAGGTCGATTCTTGTGCATCGCGTCGGTAACGATCACCGCCGGTGTCGCTGCGCGGGAGTAGGGTCGGTGTCGGTTCCGCTTGCTCGGCGGACACAACTCATCACGGTGACCGCGCCAGCGCGGGAGAGGATTTAAGCGTGCGAATTTTCAAGGGGAGCAACGGTATCCGGGTTCTCTTCGCGGGTATTGCAGGTGGCGCCGCGATCGGCGCGATGGCTCTCTTCGGCGGCGGGACGGCGTCGGCCGACACCGCGTGCTCGGCCGCTGACAACAACCGGGTGGAACACGCTGACGGCTTGAGTCACTGCATCGCCAACGCGGGCCCCGGATCGCGCGCAGACGCCCGCGACACGAGCAACAGCGGTGTCGCGACTGCGGTGGCGACCCAGCGCGGGAGCGCGACGGCCGTCAACCTGCAGCCGCAGTCGCAGGCACTGTCGAGCGGCGTCCGTGGCGGCAACGGGTACTCGTTCTCCACCGGCCCCCGATCGACGTCGATCTCGATGGCGCGCGACGGCGGAACTTCCGTCGCCGTGGGTGGCTGGGGAGGGCAGGCGTACGCCGGCCCCGAAGGCGCAGTGTGTGCAGGCGGATTCGGTGCGGCCTACGACTCGACCACGGGTCAGTACTGCGTCAAATCCGGGTCGATCGACATCCACTGAGCCATTCCGCGCGCTCGAGACACCATTCACAACAGCGTCGTTGATGAGTGTGGCGGCCTTCGCCGGGTCGTTCGGCTGGTGACCGTCCTGGTCGGCGAAGCCCTTACGTAAACGCCCGGCCGGAGTGTCGGCGTGGGCATTGATCGGCGTGGAGTAACGCATTGACCGTCCCGCGAACTCGGTGCGGAATGGACCGGGTTCGACGACCATGACTCGGATGCCCCCCCCACGGCGCGACCTCGGCCGCGAGTGCCTCGGAGAGACCTTCCAGCGCGAACTTTGAAGTCGCATACGCCGCGTGGCCCGGATTAGCGACGACGCCGCCGACCGACGACATCTGTCCGGCGTTGTTGACCAGAACGTCTATCCGCCCATGTGCTTTGAGTGCGCCGCGGACTGCGGCGTCGATCGAATCCGGATCGCCGACGTCGAGCGGTGCACTGTGCTCGAAGGCGTTCTCGACCGCGGCAACGTCACGTGAAGTGGCGACGACGATATCGCCCCGCGGCACAGCGTCTTCAGCCTATGGCCGAGGCAGAGGGACTGAGCGTCGCCGACTGGGAGGCCCTGTCCGTCATCGTGCGCGCCGGCGAAAAATGCACGCCGACGACGCTGGCTACAACACTGCGACTCACCTCAGGAACGGTTAGCACTCGGTTGAGTCGACTCCTTAGCGCAGGGCTCGTGTCGGCGGCAGACGATGTCGACGGACGTTCGCGGCCCGTACGAGTCACAGAGGAGGGTCGACTCCGGTGGCAGCGCGCCACAGAACGACGAACACAGCTAGAAGTGGCAGCCTTCAGCGTTCTGAAGACTGACGAGATCGGCATACTCAACGACCTTCTGCGGCCACTCCTCCGCCACTACGAAGCCAGTCTCGGCACCCGCGTCTTCAGCAGACCCACCCTCGTCTCCCCCCACCGCAACCTCGTATACCCAATAGCCCTCTCGATGCGTCTTAGCAGCCTGTGCTGAGGCTGCTGAGACGCATTGAGCGTGTGGCGGGAGAACTGAGGCTGCGAACCGAGAGGTCGGACTGCGGCATCACAACAGAAGAGGCACTCGCGGCGAACCGCTGACGACCTCTCCCGATCTATCTCTATCCACTGAGCCCTCGCGCGCTGGAAATCCCGTACTGAGATTCCCGCTCGGGAAATCTCGCCCTGCCGGATGAGTGAGGTCGCGCTAGCCTGGTGCGCGTGGAGAACATCGACGGCTACGTGCAGCCGCATCAGGATATCGGCCCCGATCTCAGCGTCGTCTCCGGGCGTGAAGCACTGCAACGGATCGTCGACTTGCGCGACACCGGCGGGTTCGCGGTCGTCGACGACGATGACGACGACCCGATCCTGCTGACGCTGCCCGAACGCAACGTCGTGGACACCTGGCGTGAGGACTACCCGTACGGCGAGCGGATGAGCCGTCGCGAGTACGAGGTGACCAAGCGGCGACTCCAGATCGAACTGCTGAAACTGCAGAAGTGGTCCAAGCAGACGGGGCAACGGCATCTGCTGTTGTTCGAGGGCCGCGACGCCGCGGGCAAGGGCGGGACGATCAAACGGTTCAACGAGCATCTGAACCCGCGTGGTGCGCGTGTCGTCGCATTGGAGAAGCCGTCCGAGCGGGAGTCCACCGAATGGTACTTCCAGCGGTACGTGCAGCATCTGCCCGCCGCAGGCGAGATGGTCTTCTTCGACCGCTCCTGGTACAACCGCGCCGGGGTCGAGCGAGTCATGAGCTTCTGCACGCCCGAGCAGTACGGCCAGTTCATGAAACAGGCTCCCGCGTTCGAACGGATGCTCGTCGACGACGGGATCCACTTGGTCAAGTTCTGGTTCTCGGTGACCCCGCTCGAACAGCGGACTCGGTTCGCGATCCGGCAGATCGACCCCGTGCGGCAGTGGAAGCTGTCGCCGATGGATCTCGCGTCGCTCGACCGTTGGGAGTCGTACACCGCGGCCAAGGAGCAGATGTTCCTCGACACCGATACCGACCACGCGCCGTGGACCGTGGTCAAGAGCAACGACAAGAAGCGTGCCCGCATCAACGCCATGCGATACGTCCTCAGCTTGCACGACTACGACGGCAAGGACGAGACGATCGTCGGGAAGCCCGACCCGCTGATCGTCGGCCGCGCACGCGACCTCGTCGGGGAGTAGCGCGCGCGGTCTCCGGTAACCTCGGCGGGGTGCGAAGTGTTGCCTCGGGACTGTTCACCGTCATCGCTATGATCGCCGTGATCGTCGCGATTCCCAGCATGTGGGTGTCGCAGCGAGTGGTCTCGGCCGACGGATTCACGGCGTCTGCGGGCGACGCCGCACGCAACACAGAGGTGCAGGACTACTTCGCGCAGAAGATCACCGCATCCGTCGAAGACCAGACCAGTGTTCCGCTGGCTGGAGCCATCGTGGAGCCGCTCGCCCGCGACTACACGCGCAGCGACGGATTCGTGCAGGACTTCCAGGACATCGCGCGTCAGCAGCACGACTGGTTGTTCAACGCTCCGGGACCGGACACCGACACGCACGTCATGGACGTGAACGTGACACCGATGGTCAACCGGGTGATCGAGTCGGCCAACCTGCCGGTCCCGGTGTCCGTCGACCGACCCATCTACGTCGGCATCGACCAGCACCGGTTGACCGCTGGATCGCTGGAGTCGACGGGCGACTTGGTGACGTCCACGTCGTGGATCTCGGTCATCGTCGCGGTCGTCGCCGCTGTCCTCGCCCTGCTGACCGCGAACAGACGGAGCACCGTCCTCGCGTGGCTGGGCGTCGGCGTCCTACTCGCCGCGGCGGGCGCCTACGTGATCGCGCAGTACATCCGATCGCTCGCAGGCGACAAAGCGGCCGACACTGACGAAGCCGCGCGCCGGACCGTCGAAGTGGTCGCCGACGGCATCTCCTCCGACCTGGTGACTGTCTCGCTGGTCGTCGGCGCCGCCGGAGCACTCATCATCGTCGCCGGACTCATCCTGCGGGGTGCCTCAGGCTCACGCCACTAGGCGTCATCGTCGATGACGAACGCGAACTGGTCGGCGTCGAAGCGGAGCCGACCGCGGTCGAAGGCCGCGGACACCGAACCGTTGCCTGCGAGTGCGGCTGGTGTCCCGGTGTCCATGACGCCGTCACCGCGCAGCAGCCAGACCTCGTCGGACAGCCTCATCACCAACTCGAGCTCGTGCGACGACATGAGGACGGCGATCGACTGTTCGCGCGCGAGAGCCGACAGCAGATCGAGGAATTCGACGCGCGACGGCGCATCCAGATGCGACGTCGGCTCGTCGAGCACCAACAGTTCTGGCTCCTGCGCGAGTGCCCGGGCAGCGAGGACGCGTTGCCGTTCGCCGTCGGACAAGTCGTGGAACGGGCGGTCGGCCAGATGGCTCGCGCGGACCGCGTCCAGTGCGTCGCCGGTACGAGCCCGGTCGTCCACGGACAAGCGTCCGGTCGGCGACAGGTACGGCGTACGGCCGAGAGCCGCGACCTCATACGCCGTCAGCCGTCCCGGATCGACGGTATCGGTGGTGACGACGGCGATACGTCGCGCGAGTGTTGCCGCTGGGAGAGAAGAGATCTCGGTGCCGTCCGCGAGGACCGCCGTCCCCGATAAGGGCGGCTGCAGCCCGCACACGGTGCGGAGCAGCGTCGACTTGCCTGCGCCGTTCGGACCGATAAGTGCGGTGAGGCGCCCGGTCTCCGCCGTCGCGTGCAGGTCGGACGCGACCGTCCTTCCACGCCGGCCGCGGTAGCCGATCGTCAGGTCGTCCAGCACGAGTCCGGTCATACGGCACCTCCCTGCTTACGGCCGCGGAGCAGCACGGTGATCACGACCGGTGCGCCGATGATCGCCGTGACCGCGTTGAGTGGCAAGGCCATCTGCTCGCCTGGCAGATCGGCGAGCGCGCCGCACCACACCGCGAGCGTCGCGCCGACGAGCGCGCAGCCGGGGATCAACGGCCGATGGTCTGACGTCCTGAGCATGCCTCGAACCAGATGCGGGATCACTAGCCCGAGGAAGCCGACGGGCCCGCAGAATGCGGTGACCACACCGGTCAGAAGGGCGGCAGCGAGCAGGGTGACGGCACGCGCCACGCGCAGATCGACACCCATCGAGCGTGCGTAGCCCTCGCCGAGAAGGAGCGCGTTCAACCCTCGGACGGTGAAGAACACGGCGACGATGGTCACGGCCACGATCGGTGCGGCCAGGGCGAGGTCGCTCCACGACGCGGACGAGAAGGTGCCGAGGCCCCAGATCATGTACTTCTGCACCGCGTTCGGGTCGGCGTACACGATGAGCACGGACACCAGGGCTCCGGTGACCGCCCCGAGCATCACACCGATCAGCAGGAGGGTGACGGCGTTGCGTACCCAGACCGCGAGCACGAGAATCACGGCGAGGACGGCGGCCGCGCCCGCCGCCGCGGCCAGGACGATGCCGAGCCGGCCCCATCCGGCGAGCACCCCGACGAACGCAGGCCCGCTCGCACCGCCCGCGAGCGCGACGATCGAGACGCCGAGGCTGGCGCCCGAGTTGGCGCCGAGGATGTACGGGTCGGCCAGCGCGTTGCGGAACAGAGTCTGCATCTGCAGGCCTGCGACGCCGAGTGCGGCCCCCGCCATCGCCGACGTCGCGATGCGGGGCAGGCGTACGAGGCGGAGGATGGCGTCGTGGCCGGGGTCGGTGGCTGCGCCGCCGGTCAATACGTGGAAAACGTCCGAGACCGGGACGACGACCGCGCCGATCGAGGCCGTCGCCAACAACGATGCTGCTGCGACGACGACGAGAACCGTCCACACGGTCCGCCGCGTCACGGTCACTCCGCGGGCAGGTGGCGGTAGAACGTGAAGTCGTGACCGGGGAACATGTCAGGGTGCAAGATCGCGGCGACGTCACCCAGGACTAGGTCCGGTCGTAGTACGCCGCGCTCGAAGTAGTCGTTGCCACCGGTCTCGCTGACCGCCTTGGTGGAATTCCATGCCCGCTTCGCAGGCCGTGCGAACACCCGGTATCGCTCGTCCTGCCGGTACAGCTCAGGGAGCGAGTTCACCGTCATATCCGACAGAAGCCACGCGTCGGCGTTCCGCGAGCGGTCGATCACCGACTCGATGGACAGGTGGGCCGACCCCGTCGACTGGTCGCCTGCCCACGGATACTGGCCGCGCGCGTCGCGAACGATGCGCCCGAAGTAGCTCCCGCCCGCGGCCATCGTCCACGCGCCGTTCTCGACGCCGCCGAGTAGGACACTGGTCTCGGGCGCGTTCGCGACTTTCGCCGTGACGGCGTTGTAGTCGCGCTTCACCTGGCCGAACACTTCGGCGGCCTTTTTCTCACGCCCGGTGAGTGCGGCGAAGAATTTGATCCACTCGGCGCGACCGAGCGGCCCGTTCTCCAGCCAGTCGGCGTCGGACAGGACCGTGATCCCGGCGCGCTGGAGCTTGGGTAGCGACGCGTCCTCGTAGCCGTCGGAGACCAGGACGTCCGGATGCGCGGCGATTACTCGTTCCACGTTCGGGACGCCGCCGTCCGCGTACTGCTTCACCTTCCCGGCATCGATGCGCGACCGGATCTCCGGTGTCGACACGTAATCGGCCGAACTGACGCCGGTCACCGTGTCAGCGGCGTCCAACGCGACCATCGCGGGCAGATGCGTCGTCGATCCCGAGTACATGGTGCGGATCGGGATCTGTACCGCAGGTGCGTCGGCGAGCGCGCCGTCGAGCTTCGGTGCGGGCGCACCGCAGCGCACCAGAACATACGACGCGGGTGCGGCGCCCGGGCTCGGTTCCTTGACCGTCACGACCTGGTACGACTTGTGGTAGTCGATGGCGAGGCCGGACGCGTCGGTGATCGTCGACTTGTCGGGGAAGTAGTCGGTGTCCGCGTCGAAGTCGGTAATGCAGTCGCGGTCGGCGCCTGCGTCGTTCGACGACGAACCCGAACAGGCGCCGACCACGAGCGGCACGATGAACAGACCGGCGACGGCGGCCGTGCGGATGCGCTGGCGCATCACAGCGAGCCTTTCGCGCCCACCGTTCGCCACAGGAACTCGTAGGCTAGGGCCTCCTTGAACGCCGACTGCTTGTTGTCCGCAGCGCCGCCGTGACCGCCTTCGATGTTCTCGTAGTAGCGGACCTGATGGCCGGTCTCCTCCAGGCGTGCCGTGAACTTGCGGGCATGGCCGGGGTGCACCCGGTCGTCGCGCGTCGACGTCGTCACCAGGAGTTCGGGATAGGCGACGTCGTCGCGAATCCGCTGATACGGAGAGTGCATCGACATGAACTCCCAGTCGGACGGGTCGTCGGGGTCGCCGTACTCGGCCATCCAGGACGCGCCCGCCAACAGCAGGTGGTACCGCCGCATGTCGATCAACGGCACCTGGCAGACGAGCGCGCCGAAGAGCTCCGGGTAATTCGTCGTCATGACGCCCATCAACAGCCCGCCGTTGGAGCCGCCGCGAGCCGCGAGTGTCTGCGGTGTCGTCATACCGCGTGCGACGAGGTCACCGGCGATCGCTGCGAAGTCCTCGTACACGAGGTGGCGGCCGGCTTTCTGCGCTTGTGTGTGCCACGTCGGGCCGTACTCGCCGCCGCCACGGATGTTCGCGTAGACGAACGTTCCGCCGCGCGCGATCCAGTTGCGGCCCGTCACGCCCAGGTATCCGGGTGTCAGCGAGTTCTCGAATCCGCCGTACCCGTACAAGAGGGTCGGCCCGGTCGTCACGTCGTCGCGTTTGACGACGAAGTAGGGGACCCGGGTGCCGTCCTCGGATGTCGCGAAGAATTGCTGGGCGACGACATGTGACGCGTCGAAGTGCTCGGGCGACGACTTAATCGGCGCCACGCTGGTCGTCGCATCGCCGTAGAGCAGCGACGGTGCCTGGGTGAACGAACTTGACGACAGCCAGATCTCGTCGCTGTTCTCGGGGTCGACGTCGAGGACTCCGACGGTCGCCAACTCGGGGACGCCGTCGAATTCGGTGGGCTCCCACGTGCCGATCTCGAACGTCTGCAGCGCAGTTGCGACGTCGTCCAGCGTCGTCAGAATCAGTCGGGAACGGGTGAACGCGAAGTCCTGCAGGCTCGTGTGCTCGTCGGGTTCGAAGAGCACGTGGTGGCTGCGATCTCCCGACTGGAAGGCGGGGTAGTCGAACACGATCAGTGAGCCTGGGGCGTGCTCGACGCCGTCGACGGTCCACGGCGACTTCGGTGACACGATCAGGTGATTGAGGTGCACCGCGTGCGAAGCGTCGGACGGGACGTCGATCGCGACGAGTTCGCCGTCGACGATCTCGAAGTCGTCGCTGTTGTAGAAATCCGTCGCACGATAGACGAAGTGGCGCTCGTAGCCCGGCGTCGGGTCGTAGCCTGCTCCGATCGCGACGTCGTCGACGCTCCCGGTGAACACCGTCCGTGCGTCGGCGAGGTCGGTGCCTCGCGTCCACCGCTTCACCACGCGCGGATAACCCGACGACGTCCACGAACTCTCGCCGTCCGGCTGTTCGCCGAACTCGGTGCCAACGTACACGGTGTCCCGGTCGATCCACGAGACGTTCGACTTGTTCTCCGGCAGCGCGAAGCCCCCGTCGACCCAGCCGCGGGACACGACGTCGAACTCGCGGACCACGGTCGCATCGGCGCCGCCACGCGACAACGAGATCAGTGCGCGCTCGTAGTCGGGCCGCAGCATGGACGCGCCGGCCCACACCCAGTTCTCGCCCTCCTCCTGGCGCAGTGCGTCGACGTCGATCAGGACATCCCATTCGGGTGAGTTCGCGCGATACTGCTCGAGCGTCGTCCGCCTCCACAGGCCGTACGGGTGTGCGGCGTCCCGCCAGAAGTTGTAGAGATACTCCCCGCGGCGCCGCACGTACGGGATCCGATCGTCGGTGTCGAGGATCTCGAGCGTGTCCGACTGCATCTGAGCGAACCGATCCGAACCGGTCAATTCATCGACGGTCGGCGCGTTGTGGGCACGCACCCAGTCGAGCGCCTCGTCGCTGTCGACGTCTTCGAGCCAGAGATACGGATCGTTCACGGCAATCGTGTTCGCACCAGTCGTGTTCGCATCAGTCACCCGGTCCACGTTACGTGCGGTGCACCGTGGCGACCGCCACTAGCCTGCCGTCTTCTCGAGTTCGATGTCGGTCTCCTCGCCCGCATGCTGCTCGGGGATGTCGGTGCCGCGCAGCGATGCGCCCGCGGTCTCCTTGAGGAAGGCCAGCGCGACCATGCCGACCACGCAGGCGAGCATCATGTACAGCGCCGGGAACTGCAACCAGCCGGTGCTGTCGACCACTGATTCGTTCACGAGCGGGGCTGTGCCGCCGAACGCGGCCGTCGACACGTTGTATGCGATCGCGAATCCGGCGTAGCGAACATGCGTCGGGAACATGGCCGGGAACGTCGCTGAGATCGTGGAGAGTTGTGGCAGATACAGCAGGCCGAGAACCAGGAATCCGAGGATCGCCCAGGCCAGGCCTTGACCCATCAACCAGTACATCGGCAGCGCGAAGATGAACAACCCGATGAGCGATGTCCACCACATGGGTTTGCGGCCGATCTTGTCGGACGCCGCGCCGAAGAACGGAATCAGCGCCATCATCGCGACCTGTCCGATGAGGATCACGATCGAGCCCTGCGTCTCGTCCATGCCGAGGGTGTTCTTCAAGTAGTCCGGCTGGTAGGCCAGCAGCGTGTACTGCGTGACGTTGAGCGCCACGACCATGCCGAACATGATGACGATCGGCCGCCAGTAGTCGACGATCGTCGTCTTGAGCTGTCCGAGCATCGACGGCTCGTCGACGTGTTTGGCAGCGGCTTCACTGCTGCGCTCGTTGTCGACCTCGGTGAAGACCGGTGAATCGTCGAGTTGCGACCGCAGGTACAGCCCGACCAGGCCGAGCGGCAGCGCGAACAGGAACGGAACGCGCCAACCCCAGGTCTCCATGTCGGTCGTGTCGAGCCAGATGTTGTGGTCGGCGAGCGTGGTCATGATGAGCACGAAACCGGTACCGGCGGACAATCCTGCGAGGGTGCCGAATTCCAGGAAGCTGCCCAGTTTGCCGCGTTTGTTGTCGGGCGCGTACTCGGCCATGAAGGTCGCGGCGCCGCCGTACTCACCGCCGGTGGAGAAGCCCTGAACCACACGGAGCAGGATCAGTAGGACCGGAGCCCAGACGCCGACGGACGCGTGCGTCGGCAGCACACCGATCAGTGCGGTGGCCACCGAGATCAGCAGGATCGTCATGGCGAGGACGGCCTTGCGGCCCAACCGGTCTCCGATCGGGCCCCAGACGAAGCCGCCGAGCGGTCGGAGTACGAACGACACGGCGAAGCCGAGCATCGTCCCGATCCCGCCCATCTCCCCGGGGAAGAAGGCGTCCGTCAGGTAGGTGGTGGTGGCGGCGTATACGCCGTAGTCGTACCACTCGGTCGCGTTACCGATCGCCGATCCCGCGATCGCCTTGCGAATCGCCTTGGGTTTGGGTGCGACGAAGTCTTGAGTTGCTGGCGCGTCTGCCATCGTGCCTCCGATGTGTAGCCGAGTCGGCGAGGTGTGAACTCTACCGGGTCGGCGAGGCTTCTCAGCCGTAGACAATCGAGGGGTCGTTCCCCCCGAACGGACTAATCAATCCGTAGCACTATTGGCGCGTGAGGGAAACTCGAACTAGGGAGTTCTAGGTCGTCTATTCGGGTGAACCTGCAGGTGATAGCGGGTCTGCGACTTCTCCGTCACGAATTGGGCAACGTGTCTTCGAGTAGATGGTCGGCATGCATAGATTGCAGTGCACACACCGGGAAACCGTCGAAGGGTTGTTTTGGATCAATAGCGGTAGATCGGGCTCGCGTAGCAGCGACCGGCCCATCGCGACGAAGTCGAATCCCTCGTTGAGAGCGGTCTGAACCGCCGCGCGATCGGTGATGCCGCCGAGCAGGATCAGCGGCATCGACACGGACTTGCGGAGTTCTCGTGCCAGTGGGAGCAGATAGGCGTCGCGATACGGGTAGTGCTTCAGGAACACCGGAGCCGCAGCCTTGAGGCCCACCCGCATGGCGCCTCCGAACGCCGCCGCGAACTCGGCGCGCGGCGCCTCCCCGTGGAACAGGTACATCGGGTTCAGTAGCGAGCTGCCCGCGGTGGGTTCGATGGCGTCGAGGAAGCCGTCCGCTTCGAACAGTCGCGCCGTTTCGCACGCCTGATCGATATTGAGCCCACTCCACGGATGACCGCCTCTGCCGACGCCGGGTGTCCCGACCCCGTCGAACATGCTCAGCTTGGCCCACACTGCGGCCTCATCGCCGACCGCCCGGCGGACCGCTTCGATCACCTCGCGGGCCAGCCGCGCGCGGCCTTCTACGGTACGGCCGTACTCGTCCCGTCGATGGTTGAGCAGCGGGGACAGGAATGAGCTGAGGAGATAGTTGTGTCCGCAGTGCACTTCGATCGCGTCGAAACCGCAGTCGACGGCCAGGCGCGCCGCGTCCGCAGCCTGGCGGGTCAACGTCGCGATCGCGGAGGAGTCCATGCGGCGGGTCAGCGCCATGCCCATCGGCGCGGGGATGCGACCCGGCCCGAGTGCGGCGGCCCGGTTCGAGATCGAGTTCGCGACCGGCCCGGCGTGACCGAGCTGTGCTGCGGCCAGCGCGCCCTCGCCGTGGATGGCGGCGGTGAGTCGGCGGAGACCGTCGGCGGCCTCGGGGCGCATGTGGATCTGGTGGCGGTCGGTGCGCCCTTCCGGGCTCATCGCGCAGTAGGCCACCGTGCTGATGCCGACTCCTCCCGCAGCCACCTCGCGGTGGAACTCGATGAGGTCGTCGGTCACCAGGGCATCGGGGGTGCGGCCCTCGAACGTCGCGCATTTGATGAGGCGGTTGCGCGGCGTGATCGGCCCGAGCGCGGCGGGTGCGAACGGGTCGAGCGTGGACGGTCTGAGAGACATGGGCTGTTGTTCTCCTTCCGGTCGGACCGGCGCTAGTGGATCGGGGTAGGTGCGTTCGGAGCGCTCAGGCCTGCGGTGAGGAAGTCGCCGAGCGCAGTGACTGCGGCGGCACTCGGCGGTTTCGGCGCGGAGAGTTCGGTCATCAAGACCGCGAACGCGAATCGCCACCGACGGCGTGCGGTGGCGGCGTCGACTCCGGTCGCCGACGTGAGAATCGCCACCCAGGACCGGGTTCGGAACCAGGTCGCTGTCCACGGCAGGTCGGGGTGCGCCAGGACGAAACCGCCGAGCACATTCAGCAGCGATGCGGCTACAGGATCGCCGCGAAGCAGAGCGAGTGGGGCGAGAATCGCGTCGACAATCTCGCGAACAGTCGCCGGTCTATGCCTCAACTCCTCGAGCGGTGCGGCCCAGAACGGTTCCAGTCGTTCCTGCAGCAGTGCTGTCACCAGGGACTCTCGGGAGCCGAAATGGTAGTGAACGGCGGCCGGGTTCACTCCTGCCTGAGCGCAGACCGCACGCAGCCGAAGATCCTCGTACGACGTGGTGGTGAGCAGATGTGCGGCCGCGTCGAGCAGTCGGGCGCGTGTCACGTCTGTTGCCATACGGTGAAGTGAATCACTAATCAATCAATGTTTCAAACAGTGATTGAAAGTGTCCGTCGCGGACACGCACCGCGAGGTGTCCGTGCGCGTTAGGCTTGACGTCGTGGCTGAACATTTTGAAACAGTTGTCCTCGGTGGTGGCCCTGGTGGGTATGTGGCCGCGATCCGGTCCTCCCAGCTCGGCAAGACGACCGCCGTCATCGAAGAGAAGTGGTGGGGTGGTGTCTGTCTGAACGTGGGCTGCATCCCGTCCAAAGCGCTGCTGCGCAACGCGGAACTCGCGCACGTCTTCAATCACGAGGCGAAGACCTTCGGGATCAGCGGAGAGGTGTCGTTCGATTTCGGTGCTGCGTTCGATCGCAGTCGGACCGTGTCCGATGGCATTGTCAAGGGCGTCCATTTCCTGATGAAGAAGAACAAGATCACCGAGATCGATGGCTACGGGACATTCGTCGACGCCAAGACCATCAAGGTGGGCGACCGTGAGATCACCTTCGACAACGTCATCATCGACACCGGCTCCACCGTCAAGCTGCTACCGGGCGTGGAACTGAGCGAGAACGTCGTCACCTACGAGACGCAGATCATGACGCGAGACCTCCCGAGCTCCATCGTGATCGTCGGCGCGGGTGCCATCGGCATGGAGTTCGGCTACGTGCTGGCCAACTACGGGGTCGACGTCACCATCGTCGAGTTCATGCCCCGCGTCCTGCCGAACGAAGACGCCGACGTCTCCAAGGAGATGACCAAGGCGTACAAGAAGCTCGGCATCAAGCTGATGACCGGCACCGGCGTGCAGACCATCGACGACCAGGGCAGCCAGGTGGTCGTGTCGTACAAGGACGCCAAGGGCAACGACGGCAGCCTGACCGTCGACAAGGTCCTCATGTCCGTCGGATTCGCGCCGCGCGTCGAGGGCTTCGGCCTGGACAAGACCGGCGTCGAGCTGACCGACCGCGGAGCCATCGC